>NZ_JBHNMF010000200.1:0-5715 GCF_048562965.1 Thiolapillus sp.
TTAAATACACCAATACAATCAAACACAGGCCGTATTCTCATCATGTTCGACAAGGAAGACCTCCTGAAGTTGGCCAAAACGCCCATGCCTTTTGGCAAGTACCAGGGGCGGGTACTGATCGACCTGCCGGAACCCTATCTTCTGTGGTTTTCCAACAAAGGCTTTCCGGAAGGCAAGCTGGGGCAACTCATGCAGCTTGCGCTGGAAATCAAGATCAATGGTCTGGAATATCTCATCGAACCCATGAAGAAGCTGCCCACGGTGCATTGAATGCAGGCCTTCAGACTGCTGTACATGCTGTTTCCCTGCCTTCTGCTCCTTGGCTGGGCGATGTGGAGCGACAGTCTGCCCTGTGTTGGGGTATTGCTGCTGATGCTGCCTGTACTGGCGCTTATCGTTCTGAACATGCTGGAAGTGGCGCTCCTGCGCCGTCGCGCGCTGGTGGGTATGTATCTCGAGGGGGAAAACTGGCTTTCCCGTCTCATGTGCAGAAAGGCCGTGTTGTTTCTGTGGCAGGTCACCAAGGCCACTGTACTGGTTTTCATCCTCTTCGTCGAAGCGCTGGACTGGCCGCCCTGGTTCTGGCTGCTGCTGATGATGGATATACCCGTGTTGTTTTTTACAAGTCACCGGCTGGAGCAAAGCCTGCAGGGTCAGGTCAAGGCCGGGGCGCAAGGCATCATCGCCCGGCACCTTCTGGTAACTGTCAACACGCTGATACTCGCTTTGCTGCTGGCTGGCGGCTGGATGTTTGAACCGCAAACCGATTACAGAGACATGTCCTGGCAGGCAACTGCTGTCTATGCGGCGCAGCAGGCACTTGTGGAAAAGCTGGTTCGGCAGGGCCTGGAAATGCTGACAAACACCTGGGGCAAGCTGGCAGGCTGGTTGCTGTTCTTTTTCTGGTCCGGTCTCTCCTTGTGGGCATGGAGCCGTATGCTGCTGGCGCCCCTGATCCAGAAGACGGACCTGGACAGAATCATGCACAAGGGGTGTCATCTTGGGTGACAGGCCTTCTTCACGGCTGGTATGGCTGGGGTTCTTTGGCGTAATCCTGGTACTGGCGTTACTTGCCGGTTTTGCCTTCCTGCGCGGTGGCAGGCAGCTGGCTGAACTGCAGGTACAGCAGCAGGCTGAACCGGTACAGCAACTGCTTTATGTTATCCTCAACGGTGAGCAGCGGGTAGTTCCGGAAGCAAAGCGTCTGCAGTTGTCTCTGGATATACAGTCCGCGGTGGATGAAGAACAGGGCAAGCTGCTGGAACGGATGCGGCAACAGATCGATGCGGCCGTGGACACGGCCTTTGCCCCCGTGCACGACCATGTGGGTGATTTTGCCGACTGGTACTATTCGCTCACGGGAGAATACATGCGTTATGCCCATGCTGTTGGCGGTGACATGGGGGAATACATGCAGCAACAACTGAAGGAAACGGTTTTTCTGCCTGCAGCGCTGGAGGCCAACCTGGACAACATGCTGGCTGACATCAATGCCCGGTTGTCCCGTGACATCCGGCAATCGGGAGACAGGCTTTCCTTCCGGCTGCAGCTGGTTATTGCTGCCGGTTCCTGGCCTGTCGGGTCAGGGGAGCCTGTGTTCGGAGACAGCCTGAATCTGGATGAGATGTTTGCGTCTGGCGTGCAGCTCAGCAGCCGGGATCTCAACAGGCAGGTAGTGGCTGCACTGGCTGCCACGGGAACCGGTGTCGTCCTGGCCAAAGGTGTGGGTGCTGTGGTAGTGAAGAAGACGCTGGCGAAAGTGGCCGGCACCAAGAGTTTTCATGTGGCTTCCGCGCTGTTGGCCAAGCTCGTGGCAAAATCCGCCGTCAAGGGTGGCGGTATGCTTGCGGGGGCCGGTGCAGGTACCGCCATCTGCAGTCCTGCGGGTCCCGGTGCGCTTGTCTGTGGCGCCATCGGTGGCTGGCTGTGGACAAGGCGGTGATCGAACTGGATGAAGCGCTGAACAGGGATGTCTTCGAGGATGATATGCATGCCGCGATCACCGCTCAGCAGCAACAGCTGAAAGCGGCCCTGCAGCAGGCCTATGCCAGGGTGCTGAACGCCGGCTTCGCCCCAGTGAAGCAGGGCGCCCGGACACTGGCTGTTCCTGTCGGAAAGTTCACGCCGGCTGATTCCGTATTCAGGGACTATTAACCCGGCATCAATACAGGTGATGCTGGGTCAATTAAGATCCAGCCGGTTATGAAAAATGAGCTGTTTTCCCAAATCATCATAATGAAAGCGGGTGATGCCGGCGTTGTCCACCCTGGTCCGGTACCAGGCGGCAGCGGGCGCCTGCAGCACATGGCCCAAGGCGGCGCGTATCACCCCGGCATGGACAACGACGAGGATGTGTTCTCCTGCATAGTCTGTTGCCATGCCTTCCATCGCCGCAGCCACGCGCTGTCCGAAAGCATGCAGATCCTCCGCTCCCTTCGGTCGATTGTTCACCGGGTCCGCATAGAAGCGCTGATATTCCCGGGGATGGGTTTTACGTATCACAGTTGAGCTTCTGCCTTCCCAGGCGCCGAATCCGACTTCGCGCAAATCGTGCAGCGTTGTCACCGGCAGCGTATACCGCTCTGCCAGGGCGCGGGCGAATGTGTGACAGCGGGACAGGGGTGAGTTGACCACCCGGTCCCAGTGATTGGTCTCGCCCACGGCTGACCACATCTGCTGCCAGCCTTTTTCACTGAGCGGATCATCGATGGCGCTGCCGCGGTACAGGCTGCCGCCTTCGGGTTCGCCGTGGCGGATAAAATCCAGTACCGTGGTCACAGCCAGCGCACCAGATAGAACAGGCGCAGGCCTTCCGATGAGGGGGAGGGGCCGTAGACAAGGGCGGCGTAGAGGTCCTTGTCCGGTTGCGCCCCGCTGATGGCATCGGCCTCGGTTTCCATGAGGGTGACGCAGCCTTCGGGAAAACGCTTGCGGGAGCGGCGTCTGGTCAGTACCAGCGCAGGATGCCTCGCCAGGGAAGTGGATGCAGGGTCGATGACGATGGGTTGCATGAGATTTAGAGAAACAGTTCAGCCAGGCGTCGATGATACCCACAGCAGAACAGCATAGCGAGCGCCTTTTCCCAGGGCAATAAACAGGGCGGACGATAGCAGGGGCATGCGCGCCCAGCCCGCGGCCACGCACAGGGGATCACCGACGATGGGCACCCAGGATAACAGCAGCAGGGGAGCGCCGTGTTTTTCCAGCCAGGCCAATGCCTGGCGCTGCCGGGGCTTGTGCAGTCCCGCTTCGGGAAAGCGGTGACGCAGCCAGCGCCCAATGGCCCAGCTGCTCATGCCGCCCAGGGTGTTTCCTGCGGTTGCGGCGAGCAGGAGCAGCGCCGGGCTGTAGCTCTGCTGGTAGTTCAGCCACAGCAGCAGCGCTTCGGACCCACCCGGCGCAGGGTGGCCGCCAGGAAGCTGCTCAGGAACAGGCCCCAGAGTCCGCCGGCGTCAGTCATACCTTTCGGGTGCGAGCACGAACAGCACGGGACCGGGAGACGGGATGACACTCAGCTGCAGGCCCTCACCGGCCAGTCGCTGCAGTTGCCGCTCCACGTCCTGGGCCTCCTCCTGGCCGCCGGGGTGCCCACGGTAGGCCAGTACGGTGATGATGCCGCCGGGCGCGAGCACAGCCCTGGCCTGTGCCAGCGCGGGCAGGGTTGTCGCACTGGTGGTGGTCCTGGTCTTGTCGCCGTGGGGGAGGTATCCCAGGTTGAACATCACCGCCTGAATATGCCCGTGATCCGTGGCGGGGATTTCATCCAGCAGGTGTTCGTGTCCACGGTAAACCAGCGTTACCTGCGCCGCCTGCCCCTGGTCACGCAGGCGGGAAGCGGTGCTGTCCAGAGCCTGCTGTTGTATATCAAAAACGAACACCCTGCCGCGGGCGCCCACCTGCCGGGCCAGAAAACAGCTGTCGTGGCCGTTGCCGGCGGTGGCATCCACCACCTGTTGTCCGGGCTGCAGGTATTGCTCGACGATGGACTGTGCCCGTTGCGTGAGTTGCATGAAAACCGCCGGGCCGTTTACAGGCAGGACTGGACGAAAGGCAGGGAAAGGTTGTGGCGTTTCTCGGCCAGGGCCTTCTGGTCGAGGCGTCCCAGGATACCGAGCAGGTTGCCGGGGCTGCGGCTGCAGTGCCGCAACAGCCACTGGGCCACCTTTGGCTTGAGTTGCAGCCCGCGTTTCTGTGCCTGGGTCTGCAAGAGTTCCATGAGGCCGGTGTCATCCAGGGGCTGGAGGCGGTAACTGCTTCCCCATGACAGACGCGAGCGCAGGTCCGGCAGGGCCAGTGCAAGCTGTTTCGGCCCCCGGTCAGCGCTGAAGACCAGGCTTCTGCCCTCGTCCCGGGCCAGGTTGAAGAGTATGAAAAGGGCTTCTTCCCAGTCGTCCCGGCCGGCGATATACTGCACCCCGTCCACGGCCAGGATGTCAATGGCTTCCATGCCGGCAAGAAGTGCCGGCGAGAGCGTTCGCAGTTCGTCCAGTGGCAGGTAGGCGCAGCTATGGCCCTGTTGCTCCGCCCGGCGGCACAGGCCCATCAGCAGGTGGGTCTTGCCGCTGCCGGGGCCGCCCGAAATGAACAGGATCTCGTCGTTACTGCCGGCAGCGATGCGCTGCAGCAGGTCGATGAGTTGCAGGTTGTCTCCTGCGATGAAATCGGCCAGTTCGGCCTGTGGCGCCAGTTCCACCGGCAGTGGCAGCTGGCGGGTCATGCCAGCCGGGCCGCCAGCAGGGCCAGACGCTTGCCCTGGGCCTTGCACAGGGCTTTTTCTTCTTCTGAAAGGGGCAGGTTGCTGTCACTGCCCGCTAGGTGGGAGGGGCCATAGGGCGTGCCGCCCGTGGTGGTGGTGAGCAGTTCCGGCTCGGAATAGGGCAGGCCGCAGATAATCATGCCATGGTGCAGCAGCGGCAGCATCATGGACAGGAGCGTACTTTCCTGGCCACCGTGCAGGGAACTGGTGGATGTGAACACGCCCGCGGGTTTGCCCATGAGGGCGCCGCCCAGCCACAGGCCGCTGGTGCCATCGAGAAAGTATTTCATGGCGGCAGCCATGTTGCCAAAGCGGGTGGGGCTGCCCAGGGCCAGGCCGGCGCAGTGCTTCAGCTCGTCGAGCTCGACGTAGGGCGGGCCGCTGTCGGGCACGGGAGGGGCCGTGGCCTCGCTGACGTTGGACACCTCGGGTACGGTGCGCAGCAGGGCTTCCATGCCGCCTTCTTCCACACCCCGGGCCACCAGGCGCGCCATTTCCGCAGTCGCCCCCTGGCGGCTGTAATAGAGTACGAGGATATAGCTGCTCACAGCAGTTCCAGCACTTTTTCCGGTGGACGGCCGATGGCTGCCTTGCCATCCTTGATGACGATGGGCCGCTCGATGAGCTTGGGGGTGGCGAGCATGGCATCGATGAGCTGGTCGCGGCTCAGGTCCGTATTGTCCAGTGCCTGTTCCTTGTATTCCTTTTCCTTGGTGCGCATCAGTTCACGGGGTTCGAGTCCCAGCATGTCCAGCACCTGTTCCAGTTCCTCGTGGCTGGGGGGCGTTTTCAGGTACTCGAAAATTTCGGGTTTCACCTGGTGCTCTTTCAGCAGTTGCAGGGTCTGGCGCGACTTGCTGCAACGGGGGTTGTGATAGATCTTGATGCTCATGTTCTGTACCTCGGGTATTGGATACGCTGATTGTAAACGGGAAGGCAGACCGGGTGTAGGGGTATCA
>NZ_JBHNMF010000201.1:0-5699 GCF_048562965.1 Thiolapillus sp.
GCGTCCATAGCGGCCTCCAGAAGTTTGTGTTGATTTCTCTTCTGAGAGGCCGCGCCTTGCTATGTCAACTATTTTTTGAGATTTTTAGTGGTTTTTCTCCTCTGAAACTCTAAACTCTAGAATCTAGTGCATTCGGGGAAATCAGGAGTATGATAACCGATTCCAATGTGTAGAAGGACGAAACCCGCACCATGAGTCAGGCATATTTTACATGGATATTGCGCCACCGCTGGCTGGTGGTGATACTCAGTGTGATCCTCATCGCGCTGGCAGCATCGGGAGCACGCTTTCTCGGCTTCAGCAATGATTACCGTATGTTCTTCAGTGAGGAGAATCCGCAGTTGCTGGCCTTCGAGGCGCTGCAGAATACTTATACGAAGACGGACAATATCCTGTTTGTCGTTTCTCCCAGGGACGGGAATGTGTTTACTCCCAAGACCCTGGCAACGGTGGAATGGCTGACCAAGGAATCCTGGCAGCTGCCGTATTCCCTGCGCGTCGATTCTATTACCAATTACCAGCATACCGAAGCGGAAGAGGATGACCTGCTGGTAGCCGACCTGGTCGAGGATGCTGCCAACCTCACGGATGAACAGCTGAAGAAAATCCGCGATGTGGCGCTGCATGAGCCTTTGCTGCGCAACCGGCTGATTTCACCTGACGGTGCGCATACGGGTATCAATATTACCGTGCAGCTGCCAGGCAAGAAGCTGGATGAAGTGCCGGAAGTGGCCGATTTTGCCTACAAACTCGCCCAGCGCGCCATGGAGCAGAATCCCGACGTGGAGGTTCGTGTGACCGGCCTGGTGGCGATGAACGCCACTTTTCCCAAAATGGCGCAGAACGATATGCAGACCCTGTATCCCCTGATGCTGCTGATCATTCTGGTCACCATGGCTTTCATGCTGCGCTCTATTTCTGGGGTGGTGGTTTCCATGCTGGTGCTGTTGATGGCTGTTTTCGCTACCCTCGGCCTGACCGGTTGGTTGGGCATGCAGATGAGTCCGCCCACCACCAGTGCGCCGGTGATGGTGATGACGCTGGCGGTGGCAGACTGTATTCATATTATCGTCCTGTTCCTGCAGGGACTGCGCAAGGGGGAGGACAAAGAGACTGCCATGCTGGAAAGCCTGCGCCTGAACCTGGGGCCGGTGTTTCTCACCTCCATCACCACGGCCATCGGTTTTCTCAGCCTGAATTTCAGTGATGCGCCGCCTTTCCGGGACCTGGGCAACATGGCTGCCATGGGCGTGATGGTGGCTTTACTGCTGTCACTGAGCTTCCTGCCGGCGCTGCTGATGATACTGCCGGTGAAGGCGAGCACCCGCCATACCCGTGGTCAGGGCGTCATGGAACGCCTGGGTGATTTCGTCATCCGCAAGTGCACGCCCCTGTTCTGGGGCATGGCCGCGCTTATCGTTCTTTTGGTCAGCCAGGTGCCGCGCAATCATCTCAATGATGAATTCATCAAGTATTTCAGTGAAAACGTCCCGTTTCGTGTCGATACTGACTATGCGGTGGAGCACCTGACCGGCATTTATCTGCTGGAGTATTCCCTGCCCGCCGGTGGTGAGGGCATGATTGCCAACCCGGAATATCTGCAGCATGTGGAGGCCTTTGCCAACTGGCTGCGGCAGCAGCCCGAGGTGCTTCATGTGAATACCATTACCGATATCATGAAGCGCCTCAACAAGAACATGCATGGTGATGATCCGTCCTGGTACAAACTGCCTGACAATCAGGAGCTGGCCGCGCAATACCTGTTGCTGTATGAATTCTCTCTGCCATTCGGCCTGGACCTGAACAACCAGATCAACGTCAGGAAATCCGCCACCCGCCTGACGGCCAGCCTGAAGAGCATCTCCTCCGAACAGTTGCTGACGCTGGATCAGAAGGCCGCCCAATGGCTCAAGGACAATGTTCCTGCATACATCCAGACCCATGGCGCCAGCCCGTCGGTCATGTTTGCCAATATCGGTCATCGCAACATCCGTGCCATGCTCAAGGGCACGACAGTGGCGCTGGTGCTGATTTCCCTGATCCTGATGTTTTCCCTGCGCTCGGTGCGCATCGGCCTGCTCAGCCTGATACCCAACCTGGCACCTATCGGCATGGCATTCGGATTCTGGGGCCTGTTTGTCGGGCAGGTGGGGCTGGCACTTTCCGTGGTCAGTGGTATGACTATCGGCATCGTGGTAGATGATACGGTACATTTCCTCAGCAAATACCTGCGTGCCCGCAGGGAGCAGGGACTCAGCTCCGAGCAGGCGGTACGCTATGCTTTCCACACCGTGGGCACCGCATTGTGGGTAACCACGCTGGTGCTGATGCTGGGTTTTGGCGTGCTGGCCTTCTCGGATTTTGAACTCAATGCCGGTATGGGCTTGCTGACAGCCATAACCATTGGCCTGGCATTACTGGCAGATTTCCTGTTCCTGCCGCCTTTGTTGATGAAATTTGGAGACAAGCAAAAATGAAGAAGATTCTGATAGCGCTCATGGTCGCATTGACCAGCTTCAACGCCCTGGCGGAAACGCCGGAAGAGAAAGGCCTGGCCATTGCGCAGGAAGCGGATCGCAGAGACACGGGCTGGGGTGATTTCCAGGCGCAGATGAGCATGTTGCTGAAAAACCGCCATGGCGAGGAAAGCCTCCGCCAGATGCGGGTAAGATCACTGGAAGTCGAAGGTGACGGTGACAAGAGTCTTATCGTTTTCGATGAGCCCCGTGACGTAAAGGGCACGGCATTGCTGACCTTCTCCCACAAGGTGAAGGACGACGACCAGTGGCTGTACCTGCCGGCATTGAAAAGAGTCAAGCGTATCGCGTCGCGAAACAAGTCCGGACCCTTTATGGGCAGTGAGTTTGCTTTCGAGGACCTGGCATCGCAGGAAGTGGAGAAGTACACCTACAAGTACATCAGGGATGACGTGCTCGACGGCAAACCGGTATTTATCAATGAACGCTATCCGGTCAGCAAGTATTCCGGCTATACACGGCAGCTGGTCTGGGTGGACAAGGCCGAGTATATCCCGCTGAAGGTGGAATTCTATGACCGCAAGAACGCCCTGCTCAAGACCCTGACCTTCAAGGGCTACAAACAGTATCTGGAGCAGTACTGGCGTGCGGCTGAAATGTTCATGGAGAATCACCAGACCGGCAAAAGCACGTTGCTGACCTGGAAAGACTACAAGTTCCGTACGGGGCTAAAAGACAGTGATTTCACCCGTAACAGCCTCAAGCGGATCCGCTAATCCCGTGCGTCACTGGCTGCTGTTGCTTCCATTGACCCTTGCGGCGGGCAATCTTTGTGCCTGGGAACTGGCGGGCAACATGGCCGTGGAAGGGCGGGTGTTCTTCCAGTCACCTCTGGATCCCCGTCAGTATGACAATGATTGTTCTGTAAGTCTGGAACCGGAGTTCTCCCACCAGTGGGACGACAACAGGCAGAGTTTCGTGTTCCGTCCTTTCGGCCGCCTGGATCGCCATGACGACGAACGCAGCCACTGGGGCATTCGCGAACTGCAGTGGATCTATGCCGGTGATGGCTGGGAAACCCGCCTGGGTGTGGGAAAGGTTTACTGGGGTGTTACCGAAGCCATGCATCTGGTGGACATCATCAACCAGACGGATCTGGTGGAGAACATCGATGGCGAACAGAAACTGGGCCAGCCCATGGCGAAGCTGTCTCTGGAAAAGGACTGGGGAACCCTGGATTTCTTTTTGCTGCCCGGTTTTCGCGAACGTACCTTCCCCGGTGAAGATGGCAGGTTGCGCACGCATCCCCGGGTGGATCCCGATCTGGTGACCTACGAGTCTTCTGCCGAGCAGCGCCATGTGGACTATGCATTGCGCTGGTCGCACTATATCGGTGAATGGGACATGGGCGTGTCCTGGTTCCAGGGAACAGGACGGGATCCCCTGTTCAGGCAGGCCTTCACGCCGCAGGGTGAACTTGTGCTGGCGCCGTATTATGAGCAGATCGAGCAGGCCAGCGTTGACCTTCAGGCGACACTGGGCGAATGGTTGTGGAAGCTGGAAGCCCTGTACCGCAATGGACAGGACGATGCCTTCTATGCGCTTACCGGGGGATTCGAATATACAAAGGTTGGCATCATGGAAACCCAGGCCGATCTGGGGGTGGTCGCCGAGCTGATGCTGGATGATCGGGGTGACGAAGCGGCCACGCCGTTCAATCACGATCTGTTTCTGGGGTTGCGCTGGACGGCCAACGACGCTCAGAGCCTGGCCATACTGGGCGGAACCATCGTGGACTGGGAGAATGGTTCGACACTGCTGAATATCGAGGCCAGCAGGCGTTTTGGTCAGGCCTATCTGCTGACGGTTCAGTTGCGCAGCTGGCTGAACGTGGATGAAAAGGATCTGCAATATCCTTTCCGCCAGGATGACTATATGCAGGTGGAGCTTGCCCGTTACTTCTAGCCTGAACATTTCATCAAGCACCAGGGATTGACCTCATAACTCTGAACCCGGGCCGTTGACGTGGTGGAACCTGGGAATGGACGCTTTTCCGGGTGGATTCCTGATCTAAAGACACAACTTCCCCTTACCCCATTGTTTATCATCGTGCCGCGGCAGCACTCCGTTGAGCTTATGGGGGCCGGAGCCGAGCGGCGGTATTCAGAAACAGGGATTGATGCTGATAGGCACTGGAGAGGAGAAAACAGACACACCGTGTATTGTGCAGAATGACGGTGCCGATCTTGAGGAGTTTCAGGCGAATCATGGTCATCTGGGCATTGGCCAGTTTCGTGCCCTTGAACGCCTGGCGGCGAATAGCATCCATCAGCACGTAGGCCAGAGAGGAGAGCAGCAGGCGAAATTGATTGTCCCACCATGCATGGGTGGATGTCCGATTGGCAAACAGGCGCTGCCAGCCATGGAGAGCGAAGCGAAGGCTGGTAGACCCCAGTAGCCGCGAGGCCGCACTGTTTTCCCGGCGTGCCTTGCGCCAGAGGGAAAACAAAGTAGGCCTCCGAACGCGGCGTCCAGTCATTGGGAGCCAAGTACGGAGCAGCAACGAGCTTGCGAAGTTGTTGCGTAGTGCTTGGTGACCAGGACGGCTGGGGCACCAATAGGTTGTCAAAGGCCGAGTCGATTTTGGGGACTGGGATGTCCCAAAATCTATCACGAGGCCGAAGACACGCTTGCCCAATTGTTGCGTCCTTGATGCGGTTCTCCAATCGGCACAAGTTCGCTGGGCTGGCCAGGGGCGTATCCCGGTTGACCGCCGTTTGCAAGGCGGGATCAAGACGCAGATCCTGGTGGTCATTGAGGTCTTCATACCCCAGGCATAAGCCGTAGATGCGTTGGCGGAGCAGGCTCAACTGAGAATGGACAACCCGGTCTGAATCGCGTGGATCATGCAACACCCGATTGACCCACCCCAGCAACCCAGGCGCCGATCTATGTCCCGCAACAGCAACACGCCACCATCCGATGTGATATCGCCCCCGGAAAAGGCCACTTGTACTTTGCAGCATCTTACTGCTGGAAATTCAGTCCATTCCTGAGTTACAGTTTGTCACAGGCAAAACATCCCGTTTGTTCAATGTAACTAGTTCCCGTCTATAAATGCCAAGTCATTGAAATTCAATTGAAAAACCGAAAAAAGACGATGAGAAATCCGGTGCAGGATGGTACAATTATGATCTTAAAGCATTGATACATAAGAAAACC
>NZ_JBHNMF010000202.1:0-5663 GCF_048562965.1 Thiolapillus sp.
ATGTGTTGGGTCAATAGCATAGACTCGGCGTACTATGATGTCAAGCCTCTACAGACATGAAAAAGCGATTGTAGATCCATGGAGGCAGGCTTGTACTCATCTTAGGGGTGAGTAGTTACTACCAAGTTTTAATTACGGCATCATTGCTGGCGAACACCGTCGGCCCCAATAGGCATGATCGACTGGCTACCTGGCACTGCATAAGGGCTGAATTTGGTAGGATGTGGTGAGCCTGCGAACCGCATCGGGATACACCGGCACGCTCTTGATGCGGTTCGTGCCTCACCGCATCCTACCTGGTTGGTATGGCTTATACGCCGCCGCTCTTGATATGGGTGATCCACTGGTTCGCCTGATGCTTGGACTTGGCATACTTGCTGGCCTTGGAAAAACTCATCAGCGCTGCCTGCCTCTTGCCGGTTTCGTACTGCGCCATGCCCCTGAGCATGAAGGCATCTCCGGGATGCTTCAGGCCGCCTGCGGACAGGGCCTTGTTGGTCAACTCGATCACCTTGGACCAGTTCTCCTTGTCGGTGTACAACTGGGCGAGACGCAGGAACAGCACGCCCTTTTGCTGCTCTTGGGCGGCGGCCTGCAGCTCCCTGAGGGCTTCGTCCGTTTCCTTGGCGCGCATCCAGGCTTCGCCCAGCTTCTGCAGGTTCTTGCCCGTGCGTGCGATACGCCCGGCTTTCATCTCCTTCTCCAGGATCCTGGCCGCCTTGTAGGGAATGTTCTGCAGCAGGTACATGTTGACCAGATTCATGAGCTCGCGCTCTTTCTCCAGGAACCCCTGCTTGTGCGCCAGCTCCAGCACCGCCAGAGATCGGCGGTTTTTCTTCAGCGTGAAATAGACGCCGGACAGCTGCTTCCAGTACTGCTTTTTTTCGGGCCAGAAAGCGACCATGGATTCCAGTACATTGGCCGCCTCGGCATATTGCTTCTTCTGGTACAGCATGGACAGCAGCAGCTGATACCAGTTTTCCCGCGGTTTGCTTGTCATGGAAATGGCCTTCCTGATCTTCGGAATGGCCTTGCCATACTGCTTCAGCTGGGCGTAGATGGTGGCACCGAAAGCATAGCTGTCGGCGGAAGGTTTTTCTGCGGACGCCAGCCATTGTTCATAGGCCCTGGCGGCGGATTTCCAGTCCGGTACCGCCGCGTACAGCTGGGCCAGGTTGTAGCGCATGCTCTGCTGCACCTGATCCGGCAGGGCTTCCGTATTCAGCGCCTCATTGAAAGCCTTAATGGCTTTTCTGTATTTGTCCTGCGCAGCATAGGCAAACCCGTAGGTCTGCATGATGGTGGCATATTCATACTTGTGCTTGCGCACCCTGGGCAGCAGATCATCCAGGCGTTTCAGCGCTTCGCTGTACTTGTTCTCCCCCATGAGTTCGTGGATGGCGGTCAGGCGCTTGTAGGTGCGCTCGCTGAGGGTGGCGGCAAAAGCCTGGCCAGCCAGCAGAAGCCCCACGAGGAACAATGCCTTTAGCACCTTCATCAGCCGTCCTCCGCCAGTTTGAATTCAATAGTCTGCACCGCCCGGCGTGGCACAGGCTTGCCATCCACGACGCGGGGCTTGAACTTCCACTTCAGAATGGCTCTCTTGGCGGCGCGGTCGAACAGGCGCCGGGGCTTGGAATCGAGGATCTTTACATCGGTAACGGTACCCAACTCGGTCACCGTGAATTCCACTTTCACCCAGCCTTCCTTGCCTGCAACAGCCGCCTTGCGGGGATAGCGCGGTGCGATCTTCACCAGAGGAATCAGATCACCGTCCCCCTGGGAGACACCGGTGCCGCCACGGCCAACGCCGCCGATAAAGGGTCCACCGGCCACGCCGGAAGTGGATAGACGGGGCATGTCCATCTGCAGGTTGGGCATGGCCACGGCATCGTTCTGTTCCACCTGCAGTTCAGGCGGCGGTGGCGGTGTTTTCGGCAGCGGTGGTTTCTTGGGGATAACCCGTTTCTTCACCCGGGTTTCTGAATCGTGCTTGAGGCGCACGAAATCAACCACGGAGTAATCCGCTGCCTTGTTGAGATCACCCTTGCCCTGGCTGATCATAAAGTACATGGCATAAAACAGCGCCAGGGATACCAGCGCCGCCAGAAGGATGGCAAAGGGCAGGCGCAGCAGCATGTCAGTCCTTGACCGCCGCGATGGAGATGTTCAGTATGCCCGCCAGATACACCTGATCCATGACCTGCACTAGCAGGCCATTCTTGGAATCCTTGTCCGCCTGGATGACTACAGAAGCCTCCGGGCTTTCTGCCTTCAGCCGCTCCACATTGGCGCGCACGGCGCGAATGTCCACGGGCCGTTTGTCCATCCAGATTTCATCGTTGGCCGTGATGGCGATGAGAATATTGCCATGTTCTTTACGCTCGGCCGTGTTGGCGCTGGGCCGGTTCACATCGACGCCGGACTCCTTGATGAAAGACGTGGTCACGATAAAGAAGATCAGCATGATGAACACGATATCCATCAGGGGCGTCAGGTCAATGGTTGCTTCATCGTCATCTTGACAGTATCTGCGTCTCATTTTTTCTTCACCGCTTTCGTATCGGAAATGTGCAGGTTGTCCGCCGCCATTTGCGTCAGATAGTCTGCATGAAATTTTAGCCGGGCACTGAAATACAGCCCGGACAGGGCAACGACCATGCCCGCCATCGTCGGGATGGTTGCCATGGAGATGCCGGAAGCCATCAGGCGGGCGTTGCCGCTGCCGGTGATGGCCATGATATCGAACACCTGCACCATGCCGAATACCGTACCCAGCAGCCCCATGAGCGGACACAGGGCCACCAGTGTATTCAGCAGTATCAGACCCCGGTGCAGCTGGGCGGAGACGCGTGAGATCAGCTCATCGCGAATGCGGTGTGCATACCAGGTATGGTGATCCTTGCGCTCGTCCCACTGCCTGACCGCAGCCTTTACCAGACCGGGATAGGTCAGCCGTATAAACCAGTAACGCTCGATGATCAGTATCCACATGAGGAAGGCTGTGACCAGTATGATCCACAGCACCGCCCCCCCTGCCTCCATGAAATCACGGATGCTCTCGAGTACCCCGATGAGTGCGTACTTGATATTCATGGTCAGCTGTGAAGCTTCTCCGCATGGCGCGCGATAATGCCTGCGCTCTGCTCTTCAAGCACCTGCACCAGCGCCTTGCTGCGCGCCGAAACGAGGGCATGTAGGAAGGTCAGGGGAATGGCCGCCATCAGACCCAACACCGTTGTGATCAGGGCCTGGGAGATACCACCGGCCATGAGCTTGGGATCACCCGTACCGAACAGGGTGATGGACTGGAAAGTCTGGATCATACCGGTGACCGTACCCAGCAGACCCAGCAGCGGTGCGATGACGGCGAGAATCTTCAGGATGGAAAGACCGCGCTGCAGCTTGGGCACCTCCTTGATAACCGCTTCATCCACCTTGCGTTCCAGTGTTTCCAGATCTGCATCTTTGTTGTCATACCAGGACAGCAGCACCCTTCCGAGAGGGTTGTTCTTCTTGGGCGTATCCGCATGCTTGAGCTGGGAGCGCACTTTCAGACTGGTTATTCCCAGGGCGATGAAACGGTACAGGGCGAGAAGGAAGCCGAAGATGGCCAGACCGATAATAATGTAGCCCACTTCCTTTCCCTGAGCGACACGTTCTTTCAGGTCGGGCGCCTGTACCAGCAGGTTCAGGATGGATCCGCGTGACGGATCGACCGCCATAGGCACGATGCCACTGGTCGCTTCCTGCAGCCCTTTCGCCAGGCGTGTAAAGCGGGCGGCAGGCTGGCGGGGCAGGATGATGAGCTGATCGGTCTCTGTCAGATAACGGAGGAACTTGCCATTGGAAACGGCGTTGAACACGCCAACCCGCACCACTTCCTGCTGGCTCTCGGTGCCATCCACGGCGACTACCGCATCCTTGTATTTCACGACCTTGCCGGACTCGGTCATTTCGTGCTGCATCTGGTACCAGAGTTCTTCCAGCTCGGGTATGGATGGCAGCTTTTTCTCGTTGCTCATGCGCACCAGTTCCTTGGTGCGACCGGGATACTGGGCGGAGACCAGGGAGGCATCGAGAACGCCGGCCACATCACCAGCTACCTGGCGCACGACACCAAACAACTCACCCAGGTTGCCCTGACGCCGTTCCAGCGTCTCTTCCGCTTCTGCAAGCTTCTGTTCGTTTTCATCGAACTGCTTCTTGAGTTGCTCACCCCGTGCCTTCTCGGCCGCCAGTTTGGCCTTCGCATTGGCCAGCAGCTGTGCCTGCTTTTTCTTGTCTTTGAGGAATTCCGCTTCCCGCTGCTTGTTCATGCGAGCTTCTTCCGCCTTGGCCTGCTTGACCTCCTTCAGCAGGGCGTCAAGGCTTTGCGCAGAAAAGGCGGTAGTGGAAAACAGCGCGGCAAACAGCAGAACCAGTATCATTCTTGTTTTTTTCATTGGGCTGTCTCCGGTGCAGGTACGGGAAGCTTGATCAGGTCAGGCGGCGCCTGCTTGCGAGCGATGCGCAACCCCAGCATGGCGGGCTTGCGGTATTCTTCAGGCAATATCTGCCAGGCTCTTTTCTTGTTGTCCCAGACAGCGGTTTCCTTCTTGTCCAGGGTCTGATACATGAGCGTCATGCGGCCGATGCGCAAGAAATCCACCGAACGTTTCTTGCCGTTCACGGACAGGTCATCGGTATAGGCTTCGATAGTACGTCCATATTCCATCTCTACCTGATACGCCTCCATGATGCGGCGGTATTTTTCCGACACAGTCACATCTGCGCGGTCAAGAAGCGCTTTGAGGCCAGCGATGCGTTTTGCGCGTTCTTCAGGCAGGAAAGGCACATCCAGTGCCACGAATTTTTCCAGCGTGTCCACCATGCGCTCCATAAGAGGAATCACGCCCTGATTGGTGGTATCAATCTCAAGTAGCTGCGCATCGATGGTCGCCAACTCTTCATTCTGGGATTTGACGATACGGGCCACCTGGTCATCATAGCCCTTGAGTGCATCATACTGACGCATGGTCAGCTTGTACTCGGTGAGCATGCGATCGGTCTGATCGGCGATGCTGTCGATCTTTTTCTGCGAGGCAGCGGCCGCCTTTTCAGCAGATTCCTGTGTACTGACAGCTGATTTGAGTTTTTGTTTGTTTCCTGCCGCCTGCGCGCCAGCGCCCAGTATCATACCCAGCGCGGTTGCCAGCAGCAGGGTTTTCGCATTTCGTACCATAACAGCACCTTGATATTGAGTGATTCGCTGCCAGGACAGCACGGCAGCACGCATCCGGTAAAAGGCGATTATGCGTTTGCCCGGTATGCATGACAAGTGGTAATCTTTGGAAAAAAACAGACCCCGAAATGGCCTTCAATTCGGGGTCTGTTCAGTTTACTGGGAATCAACTGACTAGAAACGCCAGTTTACCCTTCCATAAATAAATCTTCCACGGGGATCATGAGTAGAAAAATCATAACCTTCTGTTTCTTTATTGGAGAATGGGGGTTCTTCATCAAAGATATTTTCGGCACCAACAATCAGCTCTAACCCATCAATTGTCAAGTCCCGATAGATCATAGATTTTCTTTTTGAATAATTCCGGTTGTTTTTTGTGCCAATCCTTAAGCGCCTGAATGGGCGTGATGTGCCCGATGTTTTTCTGCGGGACATGGTA
>NZ_JBHNMF010000203.1:0-5640 GCF_048562965.1 Thiolapillus sp.
TATTTCGCTTTAATATTAATAAAGCATAATTTGTTAATATGCTAACATTTTGTTTTTTAAGCAAGTTTTGTTGATTACATTTCCCTCTTGATGTTAATATTTTGTCACGTCTCAGAAGTTACCTGAAGCAGTACCAAAGGAGGGACGAATTTGTAGGGGGGCGATGCCAGGGACGGTTTTGCTAAAATTCGATAAAAATGCCGGGGCCGTACACCAGAAATCGATCTGGTATGCGGCAACCGGTCACCAGGGGGTTAATATGAAAAAAGCCTTGTCTGCAGCTGTTCTGGCTGCATTGGCAGTCGGAGCCTGCACCACTCAAGAAGAAGTGGCCAAGCAGGAACCCGCCAAAAAAGAAACAAAACATGCTGTAGCAGCATCCGTTGGCGCCAAGATGTATGGCGGCCCTGAAGTTGCAGCAGATACCAGCAAACCAAAAAATGATTACAACATTACTGTCAACTATGAGCTGGGCATGCATTGTACCGGCTTTGATTTCACCTACTGTTGTGTTTTGCCGCCGTACAATTCGGTGCAGTCCCAGGTCATCAAGACGGCCACAGGCAAGAAGAAATATCCTGAACTGCTCGAAGCTGATGAGGAAGATGCAGGTGTCGTGGTTGACGGCAAGAAGCGATTCAAACTTTCCTATGGTTTTGTCAATAACACCTATTCGGAAGGCAATAAACTCAAGTACTGGGACGTTCCTTATGATGTGAATGGTGATGGTAAATATGGCAAGGATGAAAGTGTGGCCAACGCCTACTTTACCCATCTTTATGTATACAAGGATCTGAAAGGGACTAATCCCACTGGCGGCAGCGCCGACAAGGACAAGAAGTTCGTCGGCCTGCAGATTCCTGTGCCTCGGGACAATGGACCGGCCGGTGCGGCGGTGCCCAGCCCCATCAGTGGCGGGCATCTGCATTATACGGGCGAAAAAGGTACTATCGTGTATACCAAATCGCCGGTACTGGAAAACGTTCCCATTGTGCTGACCAATCCTGGTATCTGGG
Organism: Thiolapillus sp.; assembly: GCF_048562965.1. Taxonomy (NCBI): domain Bacteria; kingdom Pseudomonadati; phylum Pseudomonadota; class Gammaproteobacteria; order Chromatiales; family Sedimenticolaceae; genus Thiolapillus; species Thiolapillus sp. The sequence goes on from NZ_JBHNMF010000203.1 coordinate 1,017, forward strand.
ATGCGTTGGGTCTGCCTTTGACTCCCTTTACCGATCGCACGGCAGCGAAAGATCTGCTAACTCTGGTGGAAAGCGACATTCAGCCCTTCCAGGAGAACTGGGTTAGTCTGGTGGATGCGGATTCGGGAAAGCCGGTTATCGATAGCCATAGCGGCAAGCCCATTACTTTTGTGGGTACCAATCCCATCGATATTCCCAACTGCTCTAACTGTCATGCCAATGAAACGGCCAATGGAAAGAAGTTCAAGTTGTATAAGCAGGAGCGGGCCTTCTGGAAGGGTCTGGGAGCTTCTGACTGGATTGCTGATTTGAAAGCAACTTCTGTGTCCATACTTGAAATGCATGATGATCATAGTGGTACGGAGTTTATGAAGAACTATGATCCTAACAGCCGTTCTACAATGAACCGCCTGGGTCGTGACCCCGTGCTGTGCCAAAAGTGTCATGGTGATAATGTTATTGGCGTTTTAGGTGCGGGCACACACAAGAATAAGGAAGGCAAGGAGGTAACCATTCCTCCGCTGACGCAGGCCATTCATACGGTGCATCAGACCAAAGTACCCCTTCCAGATTCACATGGGCGTTCAGGTTCCTGTCAAGGTTGTCATCCTGCCCACCGTTACGATGGTGGTATGGAAAATTATCCCATCACTATCGATGGCAAGAATGCCTATGCGGATGCGGATAACCGTGATGCTTCCGGGGGTTGTTATGTCGGACGTGATGTGCATTCCAATCCTAACAAGGATAAGGATGGCGTTGAGACCGATGAGCATCTGAATGCGATTGGTAGTTGGTTGCAGACCAATGTCTCCAAGATTGGCAATAACAAGGGCGGAAAGGGGCTGTGGTGCACCAACTGCCACAACCAATTGTCTCGTGAGCTGTATCAGCGGGATAATCTGAAGAACGCCTTTATGCAGACTGGCAACACAATCCGTAACAAATCCTTGGATGAAATTGCCAAGGCCATTGGCGTCAGTAAGAAAGAGTTGGCTGCCAAGTATATGGACCCCAAGGTGGTTCTGAATGCCAAGGGGGAGGATACTCCGGGGAAATCCGGCGTACTGCTGACTTGGTCTGACAAACGAATGGTGCCGGATATCGCTGTCATTGCACTCAAGGGTAAAGGTCCCATGGGCAGCAAAGATGTTGATGGTGATTTCAGTGTTGTTCCCCTGTCCGCGAATCCGGCTGTCGATATTGCCAGCCTGAAGCTGCCGAAAGGGGCGACTGGTGCAACGGCGGTGCCCTATAGTGCTGCTACCCATGGTAGTGATTACTGGCTGTCTCCCGGGGCACCACATTGCGCCGACTGTCATGCAGCACCTTTTGTTGAAGGCCAGGGTGGTGTGGCGTTCCCGATCAATCAGCCCGGTAAATACAGCCTGATGCGTTACTCAAAAGGCCATGCAGGTATTGCCTGTCAGGCTTGTCATCAGTCCATTCATGGCTTGTATCCCGTAAAGAATGGTGCAGACACGACTACGTACAAGCAGGCTCCTCAGTACAACCCGGATGGAACGCATGGTCCATTCCGTTGTGCGGCTTGTCATGAAGTGAATGAAAACGGCGTGCCTTTCCTGGCGAAAAATGACGAAGATCATAAGTGGAAAGGTCGCTATATCTCCGAGGACTATGACTCCGCGGTATCTTGGATGCATGCTACTGCACCGGATCTGGGAGGAAAGATTCCTGACGAGGATGATGATTGATTGACCAAAAAGAAAGCCAGTCATTGTCGGCTGGCTTGATTGAACAGGGAGCCTGGCTCCCTGTTTTTATTTCGGTTTTTGCGCTTTTCCCAGTAGGTTAAACAGGTAGATAAAACCAACCTGAGGCCACGCGGCTTCGGTACTAACAAACGGTATTGCTTTTATGAAGGTTTTTGATCGCATTCTTGGTATTGTAAGTTTGATGATGTTGGCAGTTCTGGTGGTGCCCGGAATTGCAGCAGGCAATGCATCTGAAATATTGGTCAGTGTAGGGGGAACGAAGGTTACGGCTGCAGACCTGGAAACTGCGGTACGCTCTTCACCGTTTGCAGTGCAGTTCAATACGCTGGGATCCCAGGAACAGGCGGCACTACGTGGAGACTTGCTCAAGCGTTTGGTTGCCCTGCGTTTACTGCGTCTTGAGGCTGCGGCACAAGGAGTAGAGAAATCACCCGAGTTTCGTAGTGAGATTGTGGAATATCGTACCTCACAGCTCTATCGCTCTTATATTCAGAAGCTCCAGGAGCAACTGCGAATTCCCGAGAAGGACTTGCAGAAGATGAAAGAAGAGTACAAAGGGCGGGCTGATGCATTGGCGGCTGCAAAGGCCTCCTGGCTGGCCGAAAGATTTAAAGTCCTGCGTTTGCGCTCCTTACAGACGTTGCGTGAAAAGCAGCATGTGGTTTTTTATGAGGATCGAATTAGGGAAGGTATCGGTTCGGACACGTTGCTGATGCAGGGTGACAAAATTGCCATTCGTTACGGTGAGTTGGTGAAAGAAGGGGAATATCCAAAACTGCCTGATGTTGAATGGATCAAGGAACAGCTTTATCAGCGTGCAGAATTATTGATATTTTCTCAAGCGGCAGCCGATGATGGGATCAACCTCGATGCCAAGATAACTGCTTATGCGCAGGAGCGCTTGCCGGCTCTGTTTGTGGAAAAATTGGAACAACAGTGGGTTCCGAACGATGAAACCATGAAGAAATATCTGCAAAATAATCCCGAATTGGCTCATATTCCTGCTCGATGGCATGTTGGTCAACTCGTCACATCATCTTATGCACAGGCGGTGGCGTTAAAAAAGCGCATTGAACAAGGTGAAAGCCTGTTTACCCTAGCCGGCCGCTACAGCATCGATCCTTATGGGAGAGCCCACAATGGGGATATGGGTTGGTTTAGGGAAGGGGAAGGGAATCCTAAAATAGAATTGCGTCTGAAGAACATGGCAGATGGTGGCTTGAGTGATATCGTTCAGACTCCTCAGGGGTATCATTTAGTAACCGTATTGGAGCGGCGACCAGGCAAGACCAGAAACTATGCGGCGATGAAAGATAAAATCCGTCAATCTATTATCGATGAAAAACTGGCGGCTTATCTGGCCAAACTACAACAAAAATATCCCGTAGACTGGAAGGTTCTGGCAAACAACACGACGAAGGATTTGAAAGGTGAGTAATTGTTTTCACAGGGTCTTTACCGGCCTTGTAGTTTTGATATTGGCAGGTGTGTGCACTGTTGGAAGCAATAACGTACAAGCGGCGACCGACCGCCAACAGCCCAGGACCAGCAGCATGGCGCTGCCGGAAAGAACCAACAATGCCTGGGAAATGAATCCTTTCTACCTCAAGGATCTTCAGGGCAAGGTGCATTCCCTGGAGGACTGGAAGGGCAAGGTCATCATGATGAATTTCTGGGCCAGCTGGTGTGGACCCTGCCAGTACGAGATCCCGGAATTCGTTCACTACCAGCAGCAGTATGGTGACAGGGGGTTGCAACTGATCGGTATCGGCGTGGATGAAAAGCGCAAGCTGGCCAATGTTGCCCGCAGCTTGGGTATGAATTATCCCACTTTGGTGCTGGAACCCTCTGCGGCAGGGAATCTGATGCGCAAGTGGGGGAACGATGCGGGTGTGATTCCCCATACCGTGGTTATTGCCCGTGATGGCCGCATCAAGTACATCCATCGTGGACAGATGGATGAAGAAGCTTTCAATACCTATGTGCTACCATTATTGAAGTAGATTTTCACGCAGGGCGTTGTTCTCCTTTAAGTGCGGCTTTTTTCTTCAAGATTTGTCGTGATCAGGCGGGTATTTCCCCTGCTGCTCGCCGCCTATCTGGTGGCAACGCAGCTGCTGTCTGTTTTGCATCCGCTGCCAGCCATGGAGAGCGAAGCGAAGGCTGGTAGACCCCAGTAGCCGCGAGGCCGCACTGTTTTCCCGGCGTGCCTTGCGCCAGAGGGAAAACAAAGTAGGCCTCCGAACGCGGCGTCCAGTCATTGGGAGGCAAGTACGGAGCAGCAACGAGCTTGCGAAGTTGTTGCGTAGTGCTTGGTGACCAGGACGGCTGGGGAACAAATAGGTTGTCAAAGGCCGAGTCGATTTTGGGGACTGGGATGTCCCAAAATCTATCACGAGGCCGAAGACACGCTTGAGCATCAGCCGCTGGATGCCGCTCAAGGCGAAGTCTGTCTCAAATGCCTGGTGTTGCAGCAGGGTTCCAGTGCATTACCTGCGCCCCTGCTTTCCTTGTATCAGCCTGTTGTCTGGCTGATCCTTTCTCTGGCCAGCGATTCGGGTCGGCTGTATGAAATGCAGCTCATCGGTCCGGTTGCGCGTGGCCCTCCCTCTGAAACTGTCTGACTGCTGAAGTGTGTTGAGGCAGGTTTTCCTGCGTATCTGACGACTGTCGGAATACATCTCCTTTCAGCTATCAACCTGTCTGTGGCTGCCAGCCCTCGTGAGCAGGTAGTCGGACAATAGTGTCTGCCCGGAAGCCGGTTTTTCCTGCTGCCAGGTGGGGTAATAAGACAATCAGGGAAAATCATGAAATACATAATCAGCATCATACTGCTGGGCAGTTGTTAATGGCCATCTATTCTGACCCACCTACGGCCAACAATTTTG
>NZ_JBHNMF010000204.1:0-5607 GCF_048562965.1 Thiolapillus sp.
CAGCTTTGGATGAGAATTTTGCCAGGGTTTGCCCCAAACCCGGCAATCCCCCCGGAAATTCTCTGGTCACTGTGCTGCTGCGCATGGTGGCTTGAATAATTTCTGGGAAACTTCAGTTACTAACTTGACACCAATATAGAGAACGCTCTGCCGTGATGTCTTGTTCCGAGGCAGGCTTGGAACCCTGAGCACCCCCCCTATATTGATGCCGGTTTAATATTGTTCTTGCTACGTCCAATCCACGCCTGAAATAACCGGAAAGACGCTGTAAACTGCTTATGGACGTTATAATTGTAGACCATATTCTGGTTTTTACCCGCCTATAAGACGGGTATATATTGGGTATACTGCATACCATGTTTCACCCCAATCCAAAGCCCGTGGTACTTTGTATCTCCGGGCATGATCCCTGCGGCGGCGCCGGCATTCAGGCCGACATCGAGGCTGTTGCCGCCCAGGGCGCCCATGCCGCCACGCTGATCACCTGCCTCACCGTGCAGGACAGCAGCAATGTCTATGAGGTACTCCCCGTACAGCCAGCGATTCTGTTGAGGCAAGCCACCCGGATTGCCAAGGACTACCCTGTCGCAGCGATCAAGATCGGGCTGATCGGCAGCGCGGAAACCGCCAATGCGCTTCAACAGATCCGGCAACTGCTGCCCGATATACCCCTGGTGCTGGACACCGTGCTCGCTTCTGGCGGTGGCCAGGGCATCGGCGCCGCCGCTTATCTCGAACCGCTGATACCCCTGAGCACCCTTCTCACCCCCAACCGCCGGGAAGCCCGTGAACTCAGTGGCGGGAACACGCCGGATGCCTGTGGGGCAAAGCTGTTGCAAAAGGGCTGTGGAGCGGTTCTCATCACCGGTGCGGACGAGTCCAGCCACGGCCAGGTCACCAATACGTTGTACAGGAACGGAGAAACCCGCCACTGGCAATGGCCCAAGCTGCCCGGCGACTACCACGGATCGGGCTGCACCCTGGCTGCCGCCATCGCCGCTCAGCTGGCACTCGGCGAGCCGCTGACAGAGGCCATCGCCAGAGCGCAAGCATACACCTGGGAATCCCTGCAGCAGGGTTTCCGGCCCGGTAGCGGACAATTTATACCCGACAGGATTCGCCCGTGACGGCGCTGGCGGGCCTGTATGCCATCACCGTGGACGGTACGCGGGGAGATACGCTGTACAGCCAGGTGGAGTCCGCCCTGGCCGGTGGCGCCTGTATCCTGCAGTATCGCGACAAGTCCGGGGATACCCTTCGCCGCCTGACAGAAGCCAAAACACTGCTGCAACTCTGCGACGCGCATCAGGCATTGCTCATCATCAACGACGATATCGAGCTGTGCCGACGCAGCGGTGCTCATGGCGTACACCTGGGAAAGGAAGACAGGGATCTTCCCGGTGCCAGAAAAATCCTGGGAAAGGACAGTATCATCGGCGTCTCCTGCTACAACGACCTGCAACGGGCTCGTGCCGCTGCTGATCAGGGCGCAGACTATGTGGCTTTCGGCGCCGTCTACCGTTCTTCAACCAAACCATCGGCCGTGAATGCCGGGCTGGCGCTGTTGCGCGAAGCACGGACAGCACTGGATCTGCCGATAGTTGCCATCGGCGGCATAACCCCGGAAAATGCCCTACCCGTCGTCGAAGCAGGTGCAGACATGGTCGCCATGATCCAGGGCCTGTTCGGCCAGGAAGACATTTACCGGGCCGCCGAAAACACCAGCAGACTATTCAAACCATTTTGAGGAAACCCATGAGCAAATCTCACGAACTTTTCCAGAAAGCACAGCAGCACATCCCCGGTGGCGTGAACTCTCCCGTGCGCGCCTTCAAGGGCGTGGGTGGCGACCCGGTGTTTATCGAAAAAGCCGCCGGCTCCTGTATCTACAACTCCGAAGGCCGCCGCTATATCGATTATGTCGGATCATGGGGCCCCATGATCCTCGGTCATGCTCATCCCGAAGTCATCGAGGTGGTGCAGGCAACCGCCACGCGGGGTCTGTCCTTCGGCGCGCCCACGGCACTGGAGATCCGTATCGCCGACAAGGTCTGCGAACTCATGCCCTCCATCGAGATGGTGCGCATGGTCTCTTCCGGCACCGAGGCCACCATGTCCGCCATCCGCCTCGCCCGGGGTTACACAGGACGGGACAAGATCATGAAGTTCGAAGGCTGCTACCACGGTCATTCGGACTCCCTGCTGGTGAAGGCCGGCTCCGGCGCCCTGACCCTGGGGGAGCCGTCCTCTCCCGGCGTGCCCACCTGCCTGGCGGAACAGACCATCACCCTGGACTACAACAACCTGGAGCAGGTGCAGGAAGCCTTCAGCCAGATCGGCGAAGAAGTGGCCTGCATCATCGTCGAGCCTGTGGCGGGCAACATGAACTGCATCCCTCCGGTACCGGGTTTCCTGGAAGGCCTGCGCCAGGTCTGCGACCAGTACGGTGCCGTGCTCATCTTCGATGAAGTCATGACCGGTTTCCGCGTGGGCCTGGGCGGGGTGCAGGGCCTGTACGGCATCCGGCCTGACCTCACTACCCTGGGCAAGGTCATCGGCGGCGGCATGCCCGTGGGCGCCTTTGGCGGCAGACGCGAGATCATGGAGAAGATCGCGCCTCTGGGCCCCGTGTACCAGGCGGGCACGCTTTCCGGCAACCCCGTGGCCATGGCCGCCGGCCTCAAGACCCTGGAGCTGATCTCCGCACCCGGCTTCTTCGAGGAACTGGGCCGGAAGACCGAAACCCTCATCACCGGCCTGGTGCAGGCAGGGAAGGAGGCAGGCATCCCGGTCACGGAAAACCATGTCGGCGGCATGTTCGGCCTGTTCTTCTCCGATGCCGACAGGGTGACAGACTTTGCCGGCTCCATGGCCTGCAATCAAGAACAGTTCAAGCACTTCTTCCACGCCATGCTGGACCAGGGCGTGTACCTCGCGCCCTCGGCTTTCGAGGCAGGCTTCGTTTCAGCAGCACACAGCGACGGAGATCTCGACACCACGCTGGACGCCGCGCGCAAGGCTTTCGCCACACTGGGCCAGTGAGCGCCGCATACTGGCCAGATCAGGGGGAACTGCCGGGCCAAAGCCCGGCCTGATGCACCATGGCTGAAACCTTTCAGCAACTCCTGGCATGGGTCAGCGCCAACCCCGGCTGGGCCGGTGCGGTGGTGTTCCTCATGGCCTTTGCCGAATCCCTGGCGATGGTGGGCATGGTGGTGCCCGGTGTCGCCATCATGTTCGCCGTGGGCGCACTCATCGGCAGTGGGGCGCTGGATTTCCGGGTCATGGTGCTGTGGGCGGTCATCGGCGCAGTGGCTGGCGATGGCCTGAGCTTCTGGCTGGGAAAGAAATACCAGCGCCAGCTGACCGGCATGTGGCCATTCAGCAGGCACCCGGCCATGCTGGACAAAGGCATTCAGTTCTTCCAGCGCTATGGCGGCAAGAGCGTGGTGCTGGGACGTTTCTTCGGACCGGTCCGGGCCGTCATTCCTCTGGTGGCGGGTATGATGAACATGCCCGCCACCAATTTCGTGTTTGCCAATGTACTGTCCGCACTGATCTGGGCTCCCGCCTACCTGCTGCCGGGCATGGCCTTCGGCGCTTCCATGGAACTGGCTTCCGAGGTCGCCCTGCGACTGGTGATTCTGCTGGTGGCGCTGGTGGGCAGCCTGTGGTTCCTCGGCTGGCTTTCCCACCGCCTGTTCCTGCTCATCCAGCCCCGCAGCAAGCAACTGCTGCAGCGGGTCTTGCAATTCGGTGAGCGCCATCCCCGGCTGCGCCGCATCGCCAGGGCACTGGGAGATCCCCGGCACCCGGAATCCGCTGGTCTGGCCATGCTGGCGGGTCTGCTGGTGCTCAGCAGCAGCATACTCATCGTCATTGCCCTGCTGCCCCAGTCGCCATTACTCATCGCCGACAGCGCCCTGCACCTGGGCCTGAACAGGCTGCACAACCCGACGGGCGACCACATCATGCTCGCCCTTTCCGCCCTCGCGAGCAGCAGCGGCACCCTGGCCATGCTCATCGTCGTGGGCCTGGTGCTGTGGATATCCGGATTGCAGCTCTCGGCACGACACTGGCTGGCTGGAGCCGGCGGCGTGTGGCTGCTGAGTATCGTGCTGGAAGCCCTGGCCCGCCAGTCCCCCTGCCTGCTTACGGCCATACCGGATGTCTATGTGCTGCGCGCCTGGGTGTTCTTTTCCCTGGGCGCCGTACTCGTGGCGACCCCCGTCAGCCAGGCCAAGCGCTGGCGCGTGTATTCCGCCGCCACCCTGCTGATCGTCGCGGTCATGTTTTCCCAGCTCTATCTCGGTTCAACCCTGACGGCAGTGCTGCACGCGCTCGGCGGAGGCCTCATCTGGAGCACGGCTCTGGGCATGGCCTACCGGACACACGGCCGGGAACAGAAGATCTTGGGGCGGCAGGCACTGATACTGGCTATCAGCCTGATCCTGCTGGCCTTTTCATCGGCAATCAGCGTCCAGGCGCCACCACCTGCTCCAAACCTGCTGAAGATCCAGAGCAGCATGAGCCTGCAGGACTGGCAACAGGGCGGCTGGCGGCAACTACCGCACTACCGTGATGATGTATTGAACGGCAGGAGTCGCCCGCTCAACCTTCAGATCGCGGGTTCTCCGGCAGCATTCATCGACAAACTGAAACAGCAGGGCTGGGAAAAGGCCCAGACCGCCCGCGGCCTGTCCTGGCTGAAGCTGCTGGCCTCGACAGACGATATCGCGCAACTGCCCCTGCTGCCCCACAGCCATGCAGGTCGCATGGCCTACAGCGTCCTGAGCAAACCCGACGGCGACCGGCGGCAGGTGATCTACCTGTGGCCAAGTACCTGGATCATCGAAGACAGCGGCCAGCCCGTGTGGCTGGGGGAAGTGACCTCACAGCAGAAAAAGCAGTGGCTGGGCATGCTGTACTATCCCGTAAGCACGGGTGACGGAAAACCCGCACTGGATGCGCTCGAACAGGATATGCGGGCCGCCGGAATGCGCTTCCACACGGCTGATAACGGTGAGTTGCTGCTGTACCCGGCTGGCGCGTTTTGATCAAGATTCCACGGCCTTCACATTTTCAGCATGCCGGGGATGGCTGGGAAGACGGCTTGCTGTAGTATTGGCAGGCGCACTTGCGGAAATAACCACAAATGGAGAAAACGATGAAGGTACTACTGGTTGATGATTCCAAAGCAGCACGTTTTGCCATGGGCAAACTGCTGAAAGACCAGGGGTTGGAAGTGGAAATGGCAGCTTCAGGAGAAGAAGCGCTGGACAAGATCGCCACCGAAGCGATTGATATCGTCTTCATGGACCAGTCCATGCCTGGCATGGGTGGTATTGCAGCGACAACAGCCATCACCAGCAACGAAAAAAACCGCACATATCCCGGTAGTACTCTGCACAGGCAATAGAAGGGAGCAAACTGGAACAGATGGCCGAGGAAGCCGGCGCTATCGGCGTCCTGACCAAGCCGCCCCAGGAAGACAAGCTAAAGGCCGTTCTTGCCACCATCAACATGGAAACCGTCACCGAGGAAACACCCGAGGAAGAAGCAGCGCCCGAAGAAGCGGCTGCAGCCCCGGCAATCGACATGGATGCC
>NZ_JBHNMF010000205.1:0-5594 GCF_048562965.1 Thiolapillus sp.
CATGACCCGTACCCAGCAGGCAGTATCCGTAATGAGCAAACTGCGGGAACTGGGAGTGCAGCTTGCCATCGATGATTTCGGCACGGGCTATTCCTCGCTGGCCTATCTCCGTCAGCTGCCCATCGCAAAACTGAAAATCGACAGCTCCTTTATCAGGGATGTTTCAGAGAACGAGGACGATGCGGCTATCGTGCGGGCAGTGATCGCCCTGGGCAAAACCCTGAATCTGCAGGTAATCGCCGAGGGTGTGGAAACCTGTGAGCAGGAGGATCTGCTGCGCGCGGAAGGCTGTGATGTGGTGCAGGGTTATTACTACAGCCGGGCACTGCCGGCGGCGGAAGCCGGTGAATTTCTGCGCCAGGAACAGCATCACAGCACAAAGGCTGTTACATCGGAGCCGGAAAGCCTTTCCTGATCCGGCAGGGTGCAGCGGCCAGTCTGGTTTCAGGGCGCCGGGTTGGGATGATGGGCGTGTATGGCCTCGATGCCTGCAAGTACGCTGGCAGGCAATTGCAGCGTTGCGCTGGCGATATTGGTTTTCAGCTGCTCCATGGTAGTGGCACCTATGATATTGCTGGTCACGAAAGGGCGTCCGGTAACGAAGGCAAGAGCCATTTGCGCCGGGTCCAGTTCGTGGCGGCGGGCCAGCGCCACGTATTCTGCCGTTGCCGCACGGGACTGGGGATTGGAATAGCGGTTGTATTCCGGAAACAGGGTCAGCCGGGCTGCCGGCGGGTGGGGGTCTTCCAGGTATTTGCCGCTCAGCACGCCAAAACCCAGGGGGGAATAGGCGAGCAGGCCGACCTGTTCCCGGTGGCTGATTTCCGCCAGGCCGATTTCATAACTGCGATTGAGCAGGCTGTAGGGATTCTGAATACCCTGGATGCGGGGCAGACCCATTTCCTCCGCCAGACAGAGATAGCGCATCACGCCCCAGGGCGTTTCGTTGGAGACGCCGACTTCACGCACTTTGCCCGCACGTACCAGATCTGCAAGCACCTGCAGGGTCTCCTCCAGGGGAATGCTGTCATCCTGCTCCGGCCAGGGATACCCCAGTTTGCCAAAATAGTTGGTTTGCCGGTCTGGCCAGTGAATTTGGTAAAAATCAATGTAATCAGTCTGCAGGCGGCGTAGACTCTCGTCCACGGCAGCCTCGATATTGGCCCTGTCTAGGCAGTTGTTGCCGCCGCGGAAATGTGTCAGCCAGTCCCGGCCCGGTCCGGCCACCTTGGTGGCGAGAATGATACGGTCACGGCAGCGGCGTTCATGCAGCCATTCGCCAATGATGCTTTCCGTGCGCCCCTGGGTTTCGGCCCGGGCGGGCACCGGGTACATTTCGGCAGTGTCGATGAAGTTGATGCCCTGGTCCAGTGCGTAGTCGAGCTGCGCGAAGGCCTGGTTCCGGTCGTTTTGCTCTCCCCAGGTCATGGTGCCGAGGCAGAGAGCGCTGACCTGCAGTTCGCTGTTTCCAAGTTGTCGGTATTGCATGATTGATTCAGGTATGTTGCATGGAGTTATCCGGTAGTTTATTCCACCCGGCGTGGCAATGGTTGTTCGCCGGGCTGTTTTTTTCAACCCTGTGGTTTGCCCTGCGCTGGGCGGACTGGGCGCGCCTGAAGAAAAAGCAACAGCAGCATGTGTTTTTCGGCGCCATGGTGTGCCTGTTCTTCCTGTGGAACATGCGTGTGGAAATGCTGCCGGGCTTTTTCTGGCATCTGTCCGGCATGGTGACCGTCACCCTGATGTTCGGCTGGTCCCTGGCCATTGTTGGCGGCAGCGTGGTGCTGCTGGGTATCGTCGTTGCCGGATTGAACGACTGGGGCGGCTATCTGCCATCGGCCATTCTGTGCGTGATCATGCCGGCGACACTGACCCAGATCATGCTGGGGCTGGTACGGGCGTATGCGCCCAAGCATTTTTTCGTCTATGTGCTGGTCAATGCCTTTCTGGCAGGCGGGCTGGTGTTCGTGATCATGTCCGGGCTGATCGTTGGCGGACTGCTGCTCATGGGCGCTCACCCCTGGGGTGATTTGCAGCACAGTTTCCTGAACATGACACCGATGATGCTGTTTCCTGAATCCATGTTGAATGGCTGGATCACGGCCATGCTGGTGGGGTTCAAGCCCCATTGGGTGGGGTCTTTCAGTGATGAGGAATACATCCAGGGGAAATAGGCAAGCGTGATTTCTTGCCAGTGCTCACCGCGCACATTACTATCCGGGTAAACCCTGATTCCGGAGCCCGATATGACCGCATCCTTCGACCCGCTTGTTCTCAATGTGCTTTATGCCTGCATGGGGGGTATTCTGACCCTGCTGTTCATGTGGCTGGGATGCAAGGTCTTCAGTCATATCGTCAATTTCAGCATCCCCGAGCAGCTCGCGAAAGGCAATCAGGCCGTGGGCCTGATGATCATGGGCATGTTCATTGGCATCGGCACGGCCATGGGACTGGTGATCGGGCTGGGTCTGAACTGAATGCGTCTGCCCTGCTGGCTCCTGTTTCTGTTTGCGCTGCCAGGCATGGCCCTGGCGGGTGGTTTCAAGCATGTGGATCACAAGCACTGGACCAACAAGTATGACCAGCACTTCCGCAAGAACAGCAAACACTATTTCGGCCCCACGGTGAACTGGCGCTGGTTCAAGGCCCAGGGAATCGCCAAATCGGGTCTTGATCCCCATGCCAGGAGCAAGGCCGGTGCAGTTGGCATCATGCAGATCATGCCATCGACCTTCAAGGAGATCCGCGAGAAGAATCCCACGGTCATGAACCTGGAAGATCTCAAATGGAATATTGCTGCGGGGATCTTTTATGATCGTTATCTGTATGACAAATGGGAGTTTCTTGATACTGACGAGCGGCAAAGGCTGTTCTTCGCTTTCGGCAGCTACAATGCCGGTTTCAGGCGCGTACGGCAGGCCTACAACAAGAGTGTGAAAAAGCACAAGATGGTCAGGGAATGGTCTCAGGTGGCACCGTTTGTACCCAAGGCCAGCAGCTATTATGTCCGGCGCATCCGCAAACTGATGCAGGCCATACTCTGATGAATACGCCACTGTTGTGGCTGATTGCTGCCTGGCTGGCCTATTTTACTGTTCATTCCCTGCTGGCAAGCCTGGCGGTGAAGCGCCGGGTGGCGGCCCGCTGGCCGGCGCTCATGCCCTGGTATCGCCTGTTCTTCAATGCGGTGGCCACGGTGCTGCTGATCATTCCCCTGTATCTGACCTGGGCCATTGGCGGTGAGACGGTGTTTGCCTGGAAAGGCATCTGGTGGTGGCTGGGCAATGGTTTGGCCATCGCGGCGCTGATTGGATTTCTCTATTCCCTGCGTCACTATGACGGTTCGGAATTTCTCGGCCTGCGCCAGTTGCGGGACGGTGAACGCAGGGTGGAAGATCAGGAGCGCTTTCGCGTGTCTCCCATGCACCGGCATGTGCGCCATCCCTGGTATTTCCTGGGGCTTATCCTGATCTGGACGCGGGACATGACCGCTGCGATGCTGGTGTCATCCGTCATGATGACGCTGTATTTCGTGGTCGGTTCCTGGCTGGAGGAGCGGAAGCTGCTGGCCTATTATGGCGAAGCCTACCGGGAATACCGCCGCCGGGTGCCGGGCCTGTTTCCCCTGCCCTGGCGTCGTCTGAACCCTGAGCAGGCGCAGACGCTGGAGCGCAGAGGCAACAGCGGGGACTGACATGCCGGGAAGTCCTTTTCCCGGAGTAGGTATTATTAACCTGGCATCAATATAGATGACGCTCAGCCGTGATGCACTGTTTGCCAGCAAGGCATCAGCTCGCCGCTGTAGTCATTCTACAGCAAGAGCTGATAACGCAGTCTGGCGGACAGTGCATCACGGCCTGCCTTTAATATCAATGAGTTGGGGCTTCAAGCCTGCCCCGGCCCGGCGTTATCGCTTTTGCCAATGGAACAACCATTGGCTTCAAGCGATGCCTTGCTCCGAGGCAGGCTTGAAGCCCTGAGCATCACCTATATTGATGCCAGGTTAATACCACCTGGGGTAGGCGTAAGGCCCGTAAGGATAAGCGTAACCCGGGCGAGGCGCCCAGCCGGCCCGCGGTGGATAGTAGGGCCTGGCCGCAGGGCGGCCGATGGCATTGATGCCGCTGTTGATGCGGGCTTCCATGGCTTTGCGGTGAGCCTCCATTTCCTGAATATGGGCCTGCCGTTCTTCTTCCATCTGCTTCTGGCGGGTGGCCATTTCCTCTTCGTGCTTTTTCTGACGGGCGGCCATTTCGGCTTCGTGTTCCCTGGTGCGCTGTTCCTGATCCTGCAGCAGCCGGTTTTCCCCGGGGCTCATGTGCTGTTTGGCGATGGCGTCCCGTTCGCGCGCCATCGCTTCGCGTCGTTTTTCCATTTGGGCGCGCAGGGCATCGCGGCGTGCTTCCATGGATTTGACCAGTTCATCATGTGACTGGCGGATGGTCTGGTAGTCCTGGACGAAGGGGCTTGCCGGAGCCGCCGCCGGTGCGGGGGGCGCTGAAGCTGCTGGAGCCTGCGCTGGAGTCTCGTCCGCGGGCGCCGTTGTTTTGGCGATTTCGGCGACAGGAGCTTCGGCAGCTTTGGCTGTGGCAGCGGGTGCGTGTGAGGGTTCAGGCGCAGCCGCTTCGGGGGCAGGGGCCTGTGGTGTGCTGGCTGTTGTCACAGGTGCCGGGGCTGCAGGCTTTTCAGGTGCGGGTACGGGTGCCGGTGGCTCTGCCGCTGCGGCAGCCTTGCCTGTGTTTGCTGCTGCCAGAGGGGGAACCTCATAGCCGGCCTGTTCCGCTTTGTTTTTCAGCCTCTGGTATTCGGCCTGCCGCAGCGCTTCGCGTTCTTTTCCCTCGACGCTGGACAGCTTTTGCTGCAGTGCCGAAGCTTCCTCTTTGGTCAGCAACAGGAATTTTCCATTATCCCCCACCTCCGCAGCGGGCAGGTTGCCTGCAGAAAACAAGAGTCCGAGGGTGATCATCAGTGGTTTGCGCAAGTGCATGAGCGGTTCCTCCAAATTCAACATGCTGGCATTGTAAACAACGCTCTATAGTTTTAGTTTGTAGCCTGAGCATGGCGATATGGAGCAAATATGTCAAATTCTGTACTGGACCAGATACTCGAAGTGGTGCAATCCTCGCCCCATTCGGCGAAATCCCTGGTGTTGTATGCGCTGGTGAACACCCTGGAGCACGAAGGGGCAGGCTGCCTGTTCAAGCTGACCAAGCTGCGCGATCTGGACCCTGAAGGCAGGCGGCTGGCCTATGCCCTGATGGAACTGATGGTGACAGAAGCGAACAGCGGCGAAGCCTGGAAGCAGGCAAAACAGCGCATGGACGAGCTGGTGCGCAATGGCTGAAGCTGAATTTCGGTCTATGCTTACGGAGAAAGGAGGAAAACTGCATGCACTGGCGTAACACGCATCAGCGATACGGACTGATAAGCATTGCCTTGCACTGGGTGATGGCAATCCTGGTGATCGGTTTGTTTGCGCTGGGCAAGTATATGATTACGCTGGATTATTCCTGAATCCGTGATTCCAGAACGTCAAAACCCGCATTTTACCGACATGACTCGGCAGGAGCCTCTGTAATCGGCATGACATCGAA
>NZ_JBHNMF010000206.1:0-5594 GCF_048562965.1 Thiolapillus sp.
GTGCCTTGCGCCAGAGGGAAAACAAAGTAGGCCTCCGAACGCGGCGTCCAGTCATATGGGAGCCAAGTACGGAGCAGCAACGAGCTTGCGAAGTTGTTGCGTAGTGCTGGGTGACCAGGACGGCTGGGGCACCAATAGGTTGTCAAAGGCCGAGTCGATTTTGGGGACTGGGATGTCCCAAAATCTATCACGAGGCCGAAGACACGCTTGAAGTTCTTTGGCGTTATTCCCATTGCAGCAGGCCACAGCAGGGAAGCCCTGGAGCAGATCGCACAACTGCTCAAGGCGGGCGAGGTTGTGTGTCTTTTCCCCGAAGGTGCCATCAGCCGCAATGGTCATCTCGGGGAGTTCAAAACCGGCTTCGAACGGGCGGTCAGCGAGCTGGATGAAGATGATGCAGTAATCCTGCCGTTCTACCTGCGCGGCCTGTGGGGCAGCCGCTTCTCCCGCTCCAGCAGCCAGTTGCAGGAAAACCGCAATACCCGGCTGCGCAGCCAGATCATCGTGGCTTTCGGCAAACCCATGCCCATACATGCCACGGCAGTAGAGGTAAAACATCGTGTTTCGGAAATCTCCATCGATGCCTGGGAGCAGCACACGAAGCACCTGGATCCCCTCGCGCTGGCCTGGCTGAAAACAGCGAAAAAAAGAGGCTCGGCTATCACCGTGGCGGAAGCGAGGGGAAAGCAGACGCTTTCCTCCCGGCGCTTCATGGCAGGTGTTTTCACTTTTTCCAGACTGATGAAAAAGCGCAGCCCCGAACAGAACATCGGCCTGTTGATTCCCACGAGCACCGCAGGTCTGATGACCAACATGGCGGCACTGTTGCTGGGAAAGACCGTAGTGAATCTGAACTACACGGCAAGCCTGCAGGCACTGCAAAGCAGCCTCGACAAGGCAGAAATCAGGAGCATCTACACCTCACGCCAGTTCATCAAAAAACTGGCAGCCCGCGGGCTGGATATGACACCCCTGTTTGCTCATGTGGATGTCTACTATCTCGAAGATCTGGCCGGAGAAATCAGCACTTTGGGAAAACTCTGGCTGCTGGTTTGCGCCACGGTGTTGCCCGCAGGCTGGTTGTATATGCTGTATGGGCGCAGGATACCCATTGAGGCGCCGGCGGCCATTCTTTTCTCCAGCGGCAGCGAAGGCGAACCCAAGGGCGTGCTGCTGAGCCAGCGCAATATCATGGCCAACATCCGCCAGGTATCCGATGTACTGGACACACAGGCCGATGACACCATCATGGCAACCCTGCCCCTGTTCCACGCCTTTTGGGCTGACGGTCACGGGGCTGATGCCTCTGGTGGAAGGCATCCCTGCGGTCTGCCATCCCGATCCTACCGATACGCCAGCCATCGCCAAGGGCATTGCCACATACAATGCCACCATCCTGTGCGCCACTTCCACTTTCCTGCGCCTGTTCACTGCCAACCGCCGGGTGCATCCCCTGATGCTGGCGTCCCTGCGCGTCGTGGTCGCGGGGGCTGAACGCCTGAACCCCGAGGTGCGTGATGCCTTCAAGATGAAGTTTAACAAGGAGATCTACGAGGGCTACGGTTCCACGGAAACCACGCCTGTCGCCAGCGTGAATATTCCCGACCGCCTCGATCTGAACACCTGGAAGGTACAGGTGGGCAACCGCCCTGGCACCGTGGGCATGGCGCTGCCCGGCAGCAGCTTCCGCATCGTCGATCCCGACAGCCTGCAGACACTGCCCGTGGGCGAGGATGGCCTGATCCTGTTCGGTTGCTCGGCTATCTCAAGGCGCCCGAGAAAACGGCCGAGGTCATCGTCGAGCTGGATGGACGGCGCTGGTACAGGACCGGTGACAAGGGCCACCTGGATGCCGACGGTTTTCTCACCATCGTCGACCGTTACTCACGCTTCGCCAAGATCGGCGGGGAGATGATCAGCCTGGGCAGCATCGAAGGCAGCATCAGCGTGCTGCTTCCGGAAAACGTGGAAATCCTGACGACCACGGTCAGCGATGAGAAAAAGGGCGAGAAAGTGGTACTGCTGTTCAGTGGTGAGTTGGACGAGGCACAGATGAAAGCACTGGTCGGCGATTCCGGCCTGAAGCCACTCATGCGTCCTTCTGTGATCATCAAGGTTGAGGCCATTCCAAAACTGGGCAGTGGCAAGAGCGACTTTGGCACTGCGAAAAAACTCGCCAGGGAACATGCCGGCTCATGAAGACTGTCGATACCCACACCCACCTGCTCAGCCGTGATGTTCGTTTCGACCGGCTTTTCGACAAGATCGCGGTGCGCTTCTTTGCCAGGAATCTCGGCGTGGACCCCACAGCACTGAAGGACAGACCCTGGGAAACCTACGTGCAGGCCATGGCGGAAGCCGTGCGCAACTCCACCTACGTCGAGAAGACCTGCCTGTTCGGCGTGGACAGCCGCGTGGATGCCAGGGGGCGGGAAACCCACCGCGACCGTACGGTTTGTGCCGGCAACAGCGACGTCATCGAAGTGGCCCACCGCTATCCCGACCAGTTCATTCCCTTTTTCTCCATCAATCCCCTGCGTCCGGATGCCCTCGATCTTATCGATGAATATGTGGAAAAAGGCTGTGCGGGCGCCAAGTTCCTGCAGAACTACTGGCAGGTGGATCTCAACGATGAAGCGCTCGTGCCCTACTACAGGAAACTGCGCGACCTGCGGCTTCCCCTCATTGTTCATATCGGCAGTGAGTTCGCCATCGAATCGAAAAAACAGTATGAAGGCAGCAACATGCTGCGCCTACCGCTGCAAGCCGGAGTCACCGTGATTGCCGCGCATATGGGCCTGGGACAGATTGGACACTGGCGAGCACCCTGGCGCAATCTTTCGCAAAATCCGGTATGGTTCGACCGGGATTACTTTCACATTCTGGAGATGCTCGAGGTACACGAGAACCTTTATGGCGATCTCTCCGCCATGCTCTTACCCTTGCGGGCGCGTGCACTGAAACATCTTGCCGGCCAGCAACAGGTGCATCACAAGCTTCTTTTCGGCACCGACTACCCCGTGCCCTTCACTATCCGCTTCAACACCCACCGGTTGGAGCGGGAAGAGAAGAAGCGCATCGCCGGCATTCAGAATCCTTTCGACCGTTACGCCGCTGCGCTTCTGTCATTTTTCCCGGAAGACAATCCGCTGTACACTAACCATCAACGTATTCTGACGCCCCCGCATCCCCATGAGCAGGATTAAATCATTTCCCCGTGCAGGCATCCTGTTGTTGCTGACAGTCTGTTGTTCCCTGGCAATGGGTGCTGACCTGAAACCCTTTCGCAGTGATGGCTGCAGTGACTTTCCCAACGGCACCTACCAGCAACGGAAACTGTGGCTGCGCTGCTGTTACCAGCATGACCTTTCCTACTGGCAGGGCGGTACGAAACTGCAGCGGCTGGTCGCCGACCATGACCTGGAGCAGTGCGTCCGTTCTGTCGGTGAGCCGACCATCGCCAAGCTGATGCTGGCGGGTGTTCGTGTGGGTGGGAGTCCGTACTGGCCAACCTCTTTTCGCTGGGGATATGGCTGGCCCTATATGCGTGGATACAAACCGCTGAGTGCTGATGAACGGCGCCAGGTCGAGGCCATGCTCAAGCGCCAGGCGCCAGAGCTGGCATCCATCCTGCAACACCCCACGAAAAGATAAGCATCCGTTTCCGTCAGGGTCTGAATACATCCAGATCCCTGGGAAACAGGATCTCTCCCTTGTAGTGCTTGCGGATCAGCGCCAGGTTTTCTTCCTTGCGCCCGGCGCTGCGTTTCATCAGGTGTGTCAGCAACAGTTTTTTCACCCCGGCATCGGCAGCCAGTTTACCGATGTAGCCGGGTTTCATGTGAAGCAGTTGTCCGGCGCCGGTTTCATCTTCCGGAATGGCGTTGTGTGCCACCAGAATATCCGAGCCCCTGGCCAGGTCCGGCATGGTGTGGAAGCGCCCGCTCATGTCTCCCGTGAAGCTGATGACACAACCGGCCAGCTCAACGCGGTAACCCAGTGCCGGCAATACCGCATGATGCACGGAAACAGCTTTCACACGGATGCCACGGTGCGCATAGACCTCATGCTCATCCAGCAGTTTGTAGGACGAGGCCACGGTCTTGGGCAGGATCTTGTAGCTACTCCCCGCATCAGGGTCGATGAAGGAACTCATGTAGGGATACACGCCGGTATCCTTGCCGAAGAAGCGCAGGAGAAACTGATCGGTAGACGGGAGATAGTCGTTGCCGCTGGGACCGATCAACACGAGATCACGCTTTCTGTCGGTGAAAAAACCACCTTTGACATAGGCGGGAAAATCGGCGCTGTGGTCGATGTGAAAATGACTGAACAGAAACAGATCCAGGTCTTCATAGCGCGCACCCGAATGCTCGAAGTTCTGCACCGTACCAGGCCCGGCATCGATCACCACTCTGGCCCTGTCATCCAGCCATAGCAGATAGCCAGTGGATGCCTGCCCGTCCCACAGTTCCGGCCCCCGGGTACCCAGCATCTGCAGTTTCACGCGTCCTGACTGACACTGGGCAGAACCTGGGGATGTGGACAACAATCCAGTCAGCAAAAGCACCAGCACCAGGTAGTTCTTGCTCATATTGTTCATTCGCATGGTACCTCCTCAGCACCCCAACCTATGACCGTATCCATACCCGGATCCCAGTCCTCTCTTTGTATTTCAAAACCTGCCCTGTGCACCAGGAAGCATCTGTCCTTTTTGCCAAACTGGCTGAAGCGCATCACCCGTGCACCACCGTGGCCATCATACGCCTGTACACGGTAATTGTTGCGCACGAGGGTGTTCGCAGAAAACGTTTCTGCCGAAACACCTTCCGGCAGCATTGGCGAAAAATGCTTTCTGTCATCCCACTCAGGCAATCGGTAATCCCGAACGGCCTGTTTGAGCCGGCTTGCATCCATCCCTGCCGGTTCCGGACTGCTTTCAGCAATGGCCTGTGGCTGGTCAGGCTGTCCGGGTTTTGACCGAGGTAGCGGATCGGCAGCTTTCGGGGGTTCATGGGTGTTTACCGGAGCGATCCTGGGTTCCTGTGCTGGTGTTTCGGGTAATGCCGGAGCAGGCTCCGGAGCCGGCAGCAGGCGCCTCAGTTCCACCGCAATGACAGGAGAGGTTTCGATGGGTACAGGATATGCTGTTTGCAATCGAAGGGGGAACTGCAACATAACAAACAGGTGCAGCAGGCCGGCAAGTATCAGCCACAGTGCAAAAGCTGGCAAAGCATCCTGTCTTGACGCTACGTCATCCATAGTCTCGTATCACAAACCGCAACTACAATTTGACCGATAACAGCAGGCGCTGGTTCCCTTGAGCAGTTCTTGAAACAACCCCGCCTTATTCATGGTGGATCGCGGATTCTGGCACCGGGCTGGTGCGGCTGAGCGCCGCTCTGGAGCGAAAGTGGTAGCCGTAGCTACCACTTGAGTGAAGAGCAAGCTCAGGCGTGCCAGAACGAGTCAGGGCCGTGATAGGCTGAAGCCGTTCACCGGCCAGGTGAAACGACTTAGTTACCGTCTATAAATAGCTATCTTTTTCGGGCAGCTCCAGATAATTAGCGCATGCCAATATACTGAATTAATTA
>NZ_JBHNMF010000207.1:0-5573 GCF_048562965.1 Thiolapillus sp.
CATTTTCGAATGAACCCGTCTGCCGGGCCAGCACCAGGCGCCGGGCAGCCTGCTCGGACAGGCCTTTCACCAGACGCAGCCCCAGACGCAGGTTTTTCCTTTCCAAAATACAGTCCCAGTCACTGGCATTGACCTCCGCCGGCAGCACCTCCACACCGTGTTCCCGGGCATCGCGCACCAGCTGCGCAGGAGCATAGAAGCCCATGGGCTGACTGTTGAGCAGCGCCATGGCGAACACCGCCGGATGGTGGCATTTGATCCAGGCAGACACGTACACCAGCAGGGCGAAGCTGGCGGCATGGGATTCGGGAAATCCGTAATCGCCGAAGCCCTGGATCTGGCGGAAGATACGCCGGGCATATTCCTCGGCATAACCCCGCTCGCGCATGCCGGCCATGAGCTTGCGCTCCCACACGTCCATGCCTCCCCGTCGCTTCCAGGCTGCCATGGAACGGCGGATCTGGTCCGCCTCTCCCGGCGTGAAGCCCGCCGCCACCATGGTGAGCCTGATCACCTGTTCCTGGAAGATGGGCACGCCCAGGGTGCGCTCCAGCACGGCTTTCACGTCGTCCGAGGGATAGTCCACCGGCTCCAGGCCCTGACGGCGGCGCAGATAGGGATGCACCATGTCGCCCTGGATAGGGCCGGGACGCATGATGGCCACTTCCACCACCAGGTCGTAGAAATGTTTCGGCCGCAGGCGTGGCAGCATGGACATCTGGGCGCGGGATTCGACCTGGAACACCCCCACCGTATCGGCCTTGCACAACATGGCATACACTTGGGGATCTTCCGCGGGAATATCCTGCAGGCGCAGGTTCAGCTCCGCCAGCGCCCGGCGAATGGCGCTGAGCATACCCAGGGCCAGCACATCCACCTTGAGCAGCCCCAGGGCTTCCAGGTCGTCCTTGTCCCACTGGATGATGGTGCGCTCGGGCATGGCGGCATTCTCCACCGGCACCAGCTCCTCCAGCCCGCCCCGGCTGATGACGAACCCACCCACATGCTGGGACAGATGCCGAGGAAATCCCAGCAACTCATTGCTCAGCCACAACAGCTGGCGAATGCGCGGGTTGTCCGGATCGAAACCCGCCTCTTTCAGCCACTCACCCTGCACTTCCCCCCGGCTGCGCCAGCCGGAGGCCGCCTGCACCAGCTGTTCGATCTGCTGCATGGACAGGCCCAGGGCCTTGCCCGTGTCCCGCAGGGCGCTCCTGGGGCGGTAGGTGATCACCGTGGCCGCCAGGGCGGCGCGGTCGCGGCCGTATTTGCGATAGATGTACTGGATGACCTCTTCACGGCGCTCGTGCTCGAAGTCCACGTCGATGTCCGGCGGCTCGCCGCGCTCCCGGGAGATGAAGCGCTCGAACAGCAGATTCATGCGCGCCGGATCCACCTCGGTGATGCCCAGGCAGTAGCACACGGCGGAATTGGCCGCCGAGCCCCGGCCCTGGCAGAGAATATGCTGCCCGCGGGCAAAGGCCACGATGTCCCAGACGGTAAGAAAGTAGGCAGCATAGTCCAGCTCGTCTATCAGCCGCAGCTCATGTTCGATCTGCGCCTGCACCCTGTCCGGACAGCCTTCTGGCCAGCGCGCCTTTTTGCCCTTTTCCACCAGCTGCCGCAGGTAGTCCTGGGGCTGCACACCCGCCGGCGTGACATCATCGGGATAGTCGTAGCGCAATTCGTCCAGGGAAAAACGGCAGCGCCGGGCGATGCCCACGCTCTGCTGCAACAGCGATGGCGGGTAGAGTGACTGGAGATCTTCCAGGGCGCGCAAATGCCGTTCCCCGTTGAACAAGGCCCGGCTGCCCAGTTGCGCCAGGGTGCAGTGATGGCGAATGGCGGACAACAGGTCCCGCAGGGGACGCCGCGCCGGCACATGCATGCAGACATTACCCGTGGCCACCAGCGGGAGGCCGTGTTTTTTGCCGCCGCCTGCCATTGCTGCAAATACTGCTCATCCCCGCCTTCCCGCAGCAGGTTGACCGCCAGCCAGCCCCGTCCGGAGAAAGCCCGCCCGAACCACTGTAGCCCGGCCCCGTCCCATGACGGTTCCCGGGGCGGAATGAACAGGGCCAGACAATCCGGCAGACTGTTTTCCAGGTCTTTTCGGTACAGTTCATAGGCACCCTTGGCCGCCTTGCGCCTGCCCCGGGTGATCAGCCTGCACAGCTGCGTATAACCGTGGCGGTTGGTGGCCAGCAGCACCAGCCGCGGACCATCGTCCAGGCGCAGCTCCGTGCCGATGATCAGCTTCAGGCCCACGCGCTTCGCCTGCTCATGGGCGCGCACCACCCCGGCCAGGCTGCACTCATCGGTGATCGCCAGGGCAGTATAGCCCTGCTCCTGCGCCCGGCTTACCAGTTCTTCCGGGCGGGAAGCGCCCCGCAGGAAGCTGTAGTTGGAAATGCAGTGCAGCTCGGCGTAGATCATCAGTCGAAAAAACCCTGCAGGAACCACTTGCCGCTGCGCCGGTCCCGGTAGATCCACAGTTGCTGCCCGGCGGGATTGCTGGCTCGGTAATAATCCCGCGCCACGTCCGCATCGTCCCACCAGCCGCTTTCGATGCGCTGGGAAAACACCTGCAGCCGCAGCTCACCCCGGTAACAGGGACGGCCCCGGCGCACCGGCAGGGACTGGGGTTTTGGCAGCAACCAGATGGGCTGGTGCCCGTGACTGACGGAAACAGCCTGCCCGCTCCCGGCCTTTTCCAGAGGCTCGCAATAGCGCCAGGCGTGCTCCGGACGGTGATCAGGGTGAACCTGTATGCCCTGCACCGCCTCGCTGCCCATGCGCGCGCGCAGGCGTTCCAGAAAACTGTTGTCCTGCGCCCCGGCGCCGCTGTCGAACAGATCACCGGCCTGCTCCTGAAATGCCTGCCAGTCATCCACCCGCAGCACCATTTCCACCACGGCTTCCGGCAGGCTGAGGCGCTCCAGGGACTGGCGGAAGATCTCCAGCATGTACTCCACCTCCCGGCCGGGGGCGAGCATGCCCTGGGCCAGCAGCGTGGGCGGAGCATCCCGGTGCAGGAACTGCCATTGCAGCCGTTGCGCCACGCCATCACGACCGCGCAGGAAGCCGCACAGGGATTCCACCAGGCGACGGGCGGGAAACAGCAGGGCACCGGCCTGGCCGATCTCGTGCAACAGCAGCAGCCGCTGTTCGAAGACTTCCGGCGGCTGCCACAGAGGACGGGGATCGGGCACCCGGCCCAGCAGGCGGTCCAGCAGCAGCACGAATTCCGGTTCCGCCCGCCGCGCCAGCTCCGGCCGGGGAAGCTGCAGACAATCGCCGATACTGGCCAGGCCAATGCCCTGCACCAGTTCCAGCACCTGGCGCCTGCGGGTCAGGCGCTGCAGGGGAATATCCGCCAGCTGTCCGGGCAACTGCCCGGGATCGGTGATGCGGGTCTTTGGACGGTAACGCGCCAGCAGCGCAGCCGCCGACGGTGAAGGCGCCAGCGCCCAGTGCTGCAGGTCGGCAGCTGCTGGCTGTTCCTGCTGCATCCGTTCCAGCAGGGAGGAAAAGCCGCTGAACAGCTTCAGGCTGGCACCCACTTCCAGCAGCATCAGCAAAGGATCGAAACTGATACGCGAGCTGTATTGCCAGGCCCAGCCCGCCAGCGCTTCCAGCTGCTGCTGCTCGCGCGCCCTGTCCCGCTCACGCACCTGCAGACTGCTCAACAGGGACAGGGCGGTGTTCAGGGGCATGCCGGCATGAATCCCCTGCGCCTGCGCCAAGTCATTGCAGCGGTCGATCAGGTCCCGGCCTTTTTCCCGGCGGGTCACCGCCAGCGGCACGGCCTGCTCCCCGGCAAAGATGCTCAGAGGCAGCTGTGGAAAATAGAAACCTAGCCAGAGCATGACAGATACAGGGGCTTTCCGCCCCAGCCCGCACGACGCTTGAGCACCTGCACCTGCAGGCCATCACCTGCCGGCGTGATCTGCAGGCGCAAGGCCGCCATGGAAGCCTGCTGGCGCTGCTGCAGGGGCCGGAACAGGATGCCCATGCAGTTGCTTTCTTCCGCCGCCAGTTGCAGACGCCGGATGCGTGTGGCGGAAACCCGCTCCACCCACAACAACACCAGGGAGCAGTTTCCCGAACGCAGCGCCTGCTCCGCCGCCCACAGGCTCTGCTCCGTATCGCGCACTTTCACCAGCAGCACCCTGGCGATGTTCACCTGCCGCGCTTCCAGCGCTGGCGCATAGGGAACATGGGGCGGATTCACCCAGGTCAGCCACTGTTGCTGCCGGCTCAGTTCCGCCAGCAGCGGCAGCAACAGGGAAAACCCTAGCCCCTGCGGTGAAAAGATTTCACTCAGCGCCCCCCGTGGCCAGCCACCTCCTGTCTGTTCATCCAGTGAAGGAAAGCCGCTGGTGATCACCGCCGCCGACGCCCGCCCAGCCGAAGAACCCCGCCAGACCACCCCCTGGCGCAGCAATACGGCAAGCTCGGTTTTTACTTCTGCATTCATTGTTCCGACAGCACCCTGTCAACCCAGACGGAGAACTAATATAGAACAATTGCAGCAAAAAAACACCCCCCGATCTATTTTTTCAGTGGCCCGAAAAATACATCGTACTGAATATTCTGGATTTCCCCTTTCCAGACAATTTCCAGACGTTCATCGACATACCAGCCCACCTCACCATAGGCAGGGAATCGAACTCCCGACATGACCCGATAATCATCGAAATGCCCCTCCCAGGGAAGCTGCCGGTACTCGCCACCGATACGCGCAAACCGGCCGGGCGTGTAGATGCTGCTGACTTCCCCTGTGTCAGTGAAACGAAATTCCAGGGAAACGCAGAGATCGTTCACACACAGGGTCGCCAGGGCCGAGTGGTTGTCGATGGCTGTCCATTTCACGCCGGACTGGGGCAGCAGCGCGGTAGGACACCATACCGCCTCTGCAAGATAGCGATACAGCGCACCGGCATTCAGCTCCGGCGTTCCTTTTTCCGCAGCAAGAGGCAGGACAGACAGGAGACTGAGCCGTCCCGAGCCGATGCCGGCAATACTGCTGTCCAGCACACGGACATGCACGCCAAGGGGCAGCTTTATCCGCGCATTCCACACAAAGCCCCTTGCCGCTGGCACAACCGTTTCCTGCGCATCGAAGGAAAGCCACTTGCCACTCTTTGGCGTGGTTCGCAGCATGCCGGATTGATGCATCACCACCTTGCCGATCAGATGCTTCCCTTCCGGCAACACACGGGTGAAATAGCGGAAAACGGGCGGCGGGAGCGCCGCCAGTGATGAAAAATCGGTTCTTCGTAGATTCGTGTGAAGCCTAAGGCGCCATATCTAGGCCACCGCAGTAAAACAGGATGCTGTTTCTGAATCCTGCAAAGGATCGATAACCTCGCGCATTGGCTTTGATCGTCTGAATCTTGGAGTTCAACCCTTCAGCCACAGCATTACTGATTCGGTGTTTGAAATAGGTCAGCTAGAGTTTAGAGTTTCAGAGGAGAAAAACCAGTAAAAATCTGCGTTCTTAGAACGCAGACTTGCCTTTTGCCCCCTATAAGGGGGCTTTGATGCCAGCCTTCTGAGAAGGCTGGCTG
>NZ_JBHNMF010000208.1:0-5573 GCF_048562965.1 Thiolapillus sp.
GCAGGATGCAGCAATCAGCGTATAGAACAAGCTCTAACGGGCAGTATGAACAAAATAGCAACTTTATTTCACCCGAAAATATACGGTGGAACAATGTTGCTTACTCTAAACTCTAGTAACCGTGACTCGGATTGAGGTCATACAAATGGCCGATATGCCAAGGTATCACTACGAAGTCTGGGCGGATTTTGATGATGGGGACTGTGAGTTGCTGCAAGATGACTATGTACATGGTTTGAAAAACGCTGTGCGCATGGCAACGCTTAAATGGGGTAGCGGGCACAGGATTGAGTTGAGCCGATGGAACCCTCGAAAACATGTGCCGCCGTTGGTTATCGCATACGCGAGGAAATGATTTTAAGTACGACAACCTGATAGCTGGGCTGGTGTTGTTCGTTTGTTGGGTGGTGGCAATACCCTGGCCGGCACGGCGGATTGTTCGTGAGGTTGAGCAGTACCGGAAGAAAAATATCACGGGGGGGGCAACATGAAACATAGAGAAAAGCATCTGCCGTTTCTCCGCAATTTGGATGATGACCTCAAGGCGTCCGTACTGGGACAGTTGCGTGATTTGTGGACCCATAGCTCAACCGCTATTGAAGGTAATACCCTGACCCTGGCGGAAACGAGCTTTGTGCTTTCAGAGGGGCTGACGGTCAAGGGAAAGCCCGTTAAAGACCATAATGAGGTCATCGGTCATGCCAGGGCAATCGATATTCTCTATTCGCTCTTGGAGCGGCCATTACTCAAAGAAGACATGAATAAGCGACTGATTGAACTGGATGATAACCACTGCTGAGGGCATTTGCGCAGAAAGTTGCGGTTTCACCCTCGCAAACCCAACCTCAAACCGCAATTTTCCGTAGGAAAATCACCTGCCAAAAAAGTTGGCGGTTATCGTAGCTACCCGGTCACTACCCCAGCTTGAGTTCGCGCATGACCAGACCGGCTTCGATGGTCTTGCCGAGACCAACCTCATCGGCCAATAGGTAACGCACACGGTCTCCAGAAATGGCCCGGGACAAGGCATGGATCTGATGCGGCAGAGGAATGACATTGGACTCCATGGGCGCCAGCAACACATGGCCATCTGTAACGCTGGCGGAACCTTCCAGTACCTCAGCCACTTTGGCAGCCGCCGCGACATAGGTGATCCGCCCAGCCTCAACATCGGGCTGCAGATCTGCACTCAGTGGTCGCAAGGCAGTAATGGGTACGCGCACAACCGCGTCCTGTTTGGCAACCAGACACGACAAACCGTCTGCCCCCACAAGGTCTGTTCTTCTATGACCTTGCAGGCGCTATTATGGATGGTGCTGTATTGCCAGGTATCACTCATGCACCACTCGTGGAATAATTACCTTAAAGAGATTTCCGTCGCGGTCATCCTCGAAATGTATATCTGGATAGGCTTTTAATGCACGTGTAATGCCACTACCAAGACCACGATAAGGCAGTATTTTTGTCGCAAAAGACGCTAGAATCGGATTGCGTATATTCGAATTACCACTTTTAATATTTTCAACAGTTAGATTATTCGGCAAATGCCCAGGACTGATTATTTCCACACGGTTATCGAAGACAAATATCCGTATCGGAGCTGAGACAAAGTAATCGCGATGGATAAGAGCATTGGCAATCAGCTCTTCCAGTGCAATTGATGGGATCTCTGGCTGACCAGGCGCATTGACATCCTGATCACCTTGTATATGGTGAATATTCCCAAGGACAAAACTCATACTCTGCTGAAAAACATCTGCCAGCTTCCCAGTAATATCCCTACTATCCTGATAATTGGTTTCATGAATATCGTTGCCTGGAAACGCAATGGCCTTCACGATAAACATAGGTAGTTTATAGCTCGGTTTTTTCGCAAACAGTAATGCTCCACTGATATTTAGAACACCATCCTTCATCAGGTTCATATTATGCAAAATATCCGGAAGAGATACATCCTGCTGTTCTAATGTCTCCCCAAAATTTTTCTCAAAGAATGCTTTGAAATAATCAACATCAAGGTCGGATACTGTCATTCCGGGAACCGGTATTTCATCCCCATGAATCAATCCAGCACTCTGATAAAGCCGCTGAATCTCTTCTCTGGAAGTTGCCTTGCGTTTATCTGCTCCACTTTTTACCCATATCACGCCGTTCTTATCCATATAGGGTTTGCTTATACCATCCGGGACAACAACGCGCATAACCAAACCTTCCGGCGTAGAAATGTTTTCCGTTTGTGGGTTAATGGGTGGTCTGACCTGCTGGGATGCGGCGTTTGATACAAGCTGATTTAACCGGCCTATATCTTCTCTCCCAAGCCCGGTAAACGTACCGTCATTGCTTACACCAATAAATATGGAGCCACCCCCGGAATTGCTAAACGCGACCATTTCCTGTGCTAAGGATGTTTCATTAGTCACATTGGCTTTAAACTGGTGTTTGCTGTCCTCATCCCTGCCAATAATTTCTAGGAGTTCTGCGGTTTCCATATCTCGTACCTTCTTTTGCGTTGTTCAAATGCCTCTTCCCCTCCCTCCATGATATCGACTATTTCCTGTTGCATTTTTGGACAATCAATACTCCCGGAAAGAACTTGGATGGCTTCATCTGAATATGAACAGGAAATAACCTGTTCCGCATCACCGAGTACAGGAAAATTGGCGTTGTGAGTGGCAAAAATAAACTGAGTTTTATGTTTAAGTGTGCGAATAAGCTTGATCACGTCCTCGTATATTGTCTGATTGTCGAGATCATCTTCCGGTTGATCAATGATGAATACATCATTTTCCTGCTGGCTTAAGACAAAAAGAATGAGTGCTGATGCTCGTTGTCCCAGTGAGTGATGCTTTAACTCTTTACCGCGATATTCTATAACAAAACGATTTGGGGGTTGCCACGTCAGAAGCGCCGAAAGATTATCGATGAAATATTTTTTAAACACCTGGGCAGAATTGCCAAGCAAACCCTTGGCCTTGGAAAGTTCCTTATAGATTGCTCCAAAATCAGAAAATTCATCCACCAGGTGAGAAAGCGTTGCCTCCCGGATGCGACTCCCCCTGTAAATATCCCTCATAAATGTAAGAAACGCCGTCTTATCGCCCTTGAATTCAGCTTTGATTTCAAGGGAAGAATGGCTGCTATTGACTTTATCCAGTTCGGCATGGATTGCCTTGTACTCCTCCCTCCAAAGATCATTCAATTTCGCTAATTCCTTCAACAATTCTTGTTGCAGATTATTGCGAACAGACTCCTGCTTATCCAGAGCACGAATCAGCTGACTTGTCTGCTCAACGGTTTTTCGAAGCTGGCGAAATTCATCTGGCCGAATAGCTTGGGCGCCAGATTGGCGTAATTGCTCGGATAATTTCCGTTCAATCTCTGCAAATTCCTCCTTAAGACTTTCTTTGAGCTTTTCAAAGTCACTGGCTTTTTCTTTTAACTGTGTTAATACGACATTGCCTTCCGATAACGCATTTTTTATCTGACCAAAAGATGTGATCAGCTTGTCATAGACAGCAAAGAACTCGTCAAAAAAATCTTTGTTCTGTTTTGATGTATAGATACGCTGGTTTGCCAAATCATCCTCGTATTGACTGACAAACCCGTCAAGATCGGCCAAATAAGACTGGACGAATGAAATCACATTCGTGCATTTCCTCGAATCCGCATCGAAATCAACCTGCTTTTGCAATCTCTCTTCAACACCATGTTTTTTATAGAATTCCAGTCGAAATTCGGCATCACGCTTTTTATCTTCATACTCCTTTTTCTTTTCCTCGGTGTTTGAAAGTTTTTTCAATTGACTCACAAGTTCAGAAACTTTCTGGCGCTGCATCTCAATTCGTGAACGAATCTCGGATAGTATTTCGCCGACCAGTTTTTCCACCAGATCTTTCTCAAAACCCTCACCGGTCGCGGAGAGATCCTTCTGCCCAAAATAAATAGGCTTATGAAGAATGGTTTCGCGAATTGAAATACCTAGCTGAAGTATGCCGTCTATGTACACATCCGGCATTTCCTTGTTTATACGCCGGATTTCATACCGCTGCCCCCGGGAATCCACGGCATGAACGGTTACCTTGCCGCCACTGCCTAAAACATGATCAATAAGATTCCGTTTGTAATCAGTGTCCAGCGCCTTAACACCAAACGGTATATCCAATGCATAGCGAATCGCCTCCACAATGGACGATTTTCCGCTACCTCGAATACCAATCAGTGTATTCAGCTCTGGTGACAGGTTTACGGTTTTCCCATCGAGCACACCACCATCAAAGGAAACACTCAGAATATGTGAGTGCTTATAGGTCGTTGGTTCGGTAGCAAGGCGATTTGCGTGATCAAGGAGTGCATACTTGACAGCACCGAACGTAAAATCACCTATTTTCAGGTAGGTTGTCTGCCCTTTGCCAATTTGATCGATGGCTTTGGGATCAGACCCTTCGACTTCAGCTGGGCACCAACCTTCGAGCCAGTCTTTTACCTTAGTTCGACAAGGCTTTCCTTGTTCTACTTTGTTATATGACCTGACTTTCTGAAATCCTAATGTATATTGCTGAAAGATTGGCGACTGCCCGAGTTTCTTGAACAAACCACCATCAAGAGATTTCCAAAGACCACTGTTTTGTTCTACATGTGCAAAAACGACGAAAAACTGCTTATTTTGGTCGTGCAAATGCTTCAATGTCGTAAGAATGTCATTATTTGAACAAGCGTTTTCGTTTTCATATTGGTCGGGCGTTCTCCCCTGAAATTCTGACACTATAAACGGGTTAATATAGTCTCTACCATCTGAAATCCAGTCGTCAGAAAATACAACAAGCATATGCACGCCGTTAGAACCTTCTTTGACCGACAACTCCACTCCTGGAAGTAAATAGATGCCCTTTTTACGTGCTTTCTTACGAAGTGCCTTGAATTCATCTAATGCGAATTTGTTATGGTTCGTAATGATACCCACCTTGATTCGCGACTTATTCAAAGCATTAACATAATCCGATATAAACGAATTCTCCTCACCAGAATAGGGAAACTCATTGTCCGCTTTAGTATGAAGATGGAAGTCTGCTCGTAGCCAACGGCCTCCATTAGGAAACTTCTCATTGCAAACGGTCATTATTCGCCTCCCATTCTTGTCACTGCCTGGTCGTACCACATGAGCAGTTTCGGATCTTCTTCGAGAACCTTATTAGGGATCTTTTCAGCCACGTTAATGATGGTTTGGTAGTCGCGTTCCTGCCAGGCTTTCTTGAACCCTGCACGGATGGCTTCCATTCGGAATGTTTCGTTACGCTTGAACTTCCCTTTACGCTGTTTGTATTCATCAAATTCTTTGAGCAGGGCTTTTTCACGTAGTTTTTCCAGGTCTCCTGCCTTGTTGGGGTCAGGCACGTACCAACGGTCGCGGGCTTTGGAAATGAGTGCAGGATCGTCTTTTGGCAGGTTGCGCAGGCGCTGCCAGCCATGGAGAGCGAAGCGAAGGCTGGTAGACCCCAGTAGCTGCGAGGCCGCACTGTTTTCCCGGCGTGCCTTGCGCCAGAGGGAAAACAAAGTAGGCCTCCGAACGCGGCGTC
>NZ_JBHNMF010000209.1:0-5551 GCF_048562965.1 Thiolapillus sp.
GGTGCTCTTCGTGGAAGCCCAGAGCAGGGTGATACCGCCATTGAATTTCTTGGTCCCTGCTTTCCCGCAATTCGATAACACCAAACTTTCGCGCACATTCAGCGCTATCCATGTCCATTCGATCCGCCAGCCCTTCGAGAGCCGCCTGGTAATCCGTCTGGCCAAACAGTTCGATGGCCGGGCCGGGATCAGTGTCAGCGGCCTCCAACAGCAACCTGCCACTGTGGTCGGTGGCGGGCCCGTATTTTTCGAAACGCATGAGGGTCAGTTCATGGCCATCGTTCACGCCGAGGTAGTAGCGGGTGTACTTGAGCTGATCGTCACGGAAGGGTGCCATCCGTTGCAATTCACCGCTGAGGTGGGCCCGTGTGCGGTACCAGCGGGTGACCTGTGTTTTATTGGTCAAATCATCAATTTTCTCGATACCCATCAGCACCCTCAGTTGTGCGTGTTCCAGGTCGGCCAAATTGTCGCGGGGCTGCAGGGAGGCTCGTTCGAGTATGCGGGGGCTGGCATCAATGCGCGCCAGTTGTTCATCGGTGATCAGATCGTTGAGGTCGTGGCTGTTTAGCAGCGCAGCATCCGATCCGGACAGCCCGGTTTCGAAGCCGGGACGGCAAAAAGCCGGTTGGCTCATGCCTTTGCGCAGGTGGGCGATGTTGGTTTGCATCAGGGCGATATTGGGTTCCTCCGATGTGGGTGGATCCCGGTGGCGCCGTACCCGGCCGGCGAGCTGAATCAGAGAACGGATGGAAGAAGGTTCGACGATGGCCCAGTCGTAGTCGTGGTCGCGACCAACCTCGGCCACCGGGCTGGCCAGGATGATGAACAGCTGATCCGGCTCGTCGTGCCGGTCCAGCATGGCGCGAATTTCCGGTTGTTGGAACAGGCGGGCGTCGCCTTCTTCGCGCTTGAGCAGGCGATCCAGCCTTTCTTCAATAGCGGCGCGCATCAGCAGTGGATGGCGGGAGTGATAGACGCAGAGGTGGATACGCTGGTTCGTGCAGGCACCCAGCCGCAGCAGCTCCCGGGCGGTGGCGATGATGTCCCTGATGTGAGCCATGCGGATCAGGCCGCAGCTCAGACGTTTGCGGGTTGTCGGATCAGAGACATGATGATTTTTGTGCAGTTTGGCCGCGGTATCCCGCAGAATACCGGCCCAGGTGGGATAGATTTCTTCCCTTGGAGACGGGGCAGGAATAGCCACCGGCTGAATCCATGCGCGGCGTTTCTCTTGCTCCCCTGCCAGCTTGTGCAGGCGTTTTTCCACGAACGAGTGATGGTGGGCGGAAAAGGTTTCGGTGTCGGGACAGTCCTCAGCCGTGCAGCCGAATTCATCGAACCAGGCGCACACAGGGTTGACTGTCCGGCCCGGCTCGCCCCGGTTCTGCTGAAAGACGCTTCTGCCGGCGCGCCAGGCATCATACAGGCCCTGTACCAGCGCGGGTGGCAGGGTGGCAGAAGACAGCAGGACATTACTGCCCAGCATCCCGACCCAGTGAACCAGACGGGTCAGTGCCGGCAGGTCATTCAGATCGAAGTCATCGGCTTCGTCCAGCACCAGGTCGGATGTCAGCAGGCGCAGCATAGGCGCGATCTGATGCCCACCACGGGTGCTCTCGGTGGCGGGCATCAGGTGGTCAATGGTGCTGATGAGGATAGGGGCTGCCAGGAGTTTTTGCGCGTCCGGGGATTTTTTCAGCCATTGGGCCAGTGGCCCGTCTTCCAGGCTGCCTTCGTAGTGGACAAAGCTGTTGTCGTCGAGCAGGTTTTCCAGGGATTCGCTGCCTCGGTCAGCGGTCTGAGGGACTTTATCCGGCTGACGCTGTTGCGCGTGTAACTCGCGAATGGCACGCCCGCCGACCAGAACCGCCATGTCCTCCGGTCCCAGTCCGAGGTGATCACGATAGGCGTCGCCTGTCTGAAGTGTCAGCGTCCTCAGGCCGAGAGCAATATTGAAGCGCGCGCCCTGTTTTGGCTCTGCCAGGGCATACAGGATGCGCCCGTTGGCAAAGGTCTTGCCCATGCCAGTGGAGGCCATGTTGATGCCGAAAAAGCCATATTCCCGCGCCCGTTGGCGAATGCTGGCTGCCAGATCGTAGGCCTTGTTCTGCCAGGTGAAGCGGTGGATCAGTGTGCGACGGGTAAAGCCCTTGTGGCGGGCAATGCGGGAAACCTGCCGGTTCAGCCGCGGCAGTTGCCAGAGCAGACGGGAGGCGTGGGCTTCTACCCCCAGCAGGTGTTCATCCAGCCGTTGCTTGAGCTGGCCGTTTGCATCGGTGTTGGCATAGAGTGGGTGGTCGCGGTCGCCATAACCTGGCTGGGCGGGCAAACTGGAGTAGTAGTGGTCTGCCAGCATCAGGCCAAGTCGGGCCAGGTGCAGGGCGTAAGGGTTGTCCAGCCAGTTGTCCGCGAACAGCCTTTCGTGTTCCAGCATCCGGCGTGCAAAGCGGGCGGTGCGTTTACGCCAGGACTGGCTGTCAAAAGGCGTGCCTTGGGGGAACTCCCAGCATTGTTCTTTCAGCTTCTGGTAGTCCCTGTCTTTTTCGTCCTGCCGTTTGGGGCGTTCGCCACACGACCCCGCCTTCAGGTTGGCTGGCAGGCATTTGAGATCTTTTTCTCTCGTTCCCCCGCGGTCAGGATCGGCGGGCAGCCGGTGATGACTCAGGATAAGCCAGCCCACCGCCTGCGCCAGGGGCGGAAACTTTTTCATGGGTGGTGGCGAGGGTTTGTCGATGCCGTCGCGGAGGATGTCTTTCGGTAACTGCTCCGCTTTTTCGTCACTCAGGTTTTTCAGTCGCTCCAACCATGTCTTATCATTCTGTGCGTCGCCCACACATGCCTGAAAAAGGCGCAGGGAGACCCACTCGTGGCGATAGACGTCGGCAATAGGTTTGGTGTCCTGCAGTTTCTGCTGAAAGGCGCAACAGGCCTTACCAAGGTCGTGCATCAGTGCCGCCAGGGCGGCAAGCAGGCGAATGCCCTCACCGCTGAGCCAGTCGTCCTCGTCTTCCGTGCGTAATACATTCCGTTGAGTGGCGTTGGTGGGTGTGCCGCCCCATTCATTGAACTGACGAGTGTCACCCACGATCCACAGAAGTTCGCTCCGGTTGTGACCGCGTATCCAGAAACAGGCGACCGCCGTGTTCTTTCGGGCTGTCTTTCGCAACAGGCGATGCAGGGTCTTGAGCCCCGCCAGAGTAATGGGGGTCTGCCAGCTTCGGTTGCCGCGCCGCTCCGCAAACTGATCGAGGATGCGCCGGGATTCCTTGAGCGCCCGTTTGCTGCATTGGGAAACCAGTATCACGTTCACCCGGTGGCCTCCCCCTGTCGGTGAGCAATCGCTTTGAGCACGTCGATAATGGTGTCCAGTGCCCCGGCCTGGGTGAGCGCTCCGATACAGGCCTGGCGGAATTCGCTTTCCTCATGGCCGGCCATGGCCGAGAGGAATGCCTGCGGCAGGATCAGGGCGTCCTTGATGAGGTCAGCAGCATCAAACACCAGCCCGCCACGGCGGGTCTTGCCGTGCAGTACGGCCAGACCATGAGGCAGACCAAGCACCCAGCAGGCAGTGGCACCCAGGCCATAGGCCAGATAATTGCCGTGATCAAGGAAGCGGTTGGCCGGATCCGTGCCGCCGCCGCGCTTGGCACGGGTGAATTCACCATAGCCGGTGGTGACCACCGCCAGCCTGAACAGTTGCTTGGTCAGGCGGGCCTCGCTGATGAGCAGATCGTTGACATCGCTGGCCTTGTCGATCTGTTGTTCCGCTTGTTGCAACAGTGTCTCCAGCCGGGCGTCATCCACCCCGAAACCCTGATCGCGCAGGCGACGATGCAACCAGTGGCGTCGAATCTGATTCAGGCGGGTATGCTGGATGTCCTGGGCCGCCTGCAAGCGCTGTTCATCGTCAAACCAGAAACGCACCCAGGCTTGCAGGTACGCCGTGGGCCTGTACTCACTCTGGGGAGAGAACCAGAGAATGTCCGTGTCCCGCTCGGTGGCGCTGAACAGCGGGGTGCCGCCCCCGCCACAGAAGCCGACCAGAACACCGGCCCTGGCCAGCTCCCGCATGGCTGCCTGGGTGATGGAGGTGCCCGTGCCGAGCAGCAAAGCTGTAGTATTGGCGATGGGAATGTTCCAGTAAAGCGAGCGCTTGCCTTCGTCGGTGACATATTCGACGCGGCCACCATTGACCAGCACACGGCATTTCTCCAGATAGTAGAGATTGGCGCGTTTTGAGTGGAGTATGGTTTTGAGGTCTGATGCTGTGATATCTTTTTCCATAAACGCCCTAAAAAGGCCGGAGGTTTATCCGGCTGATGAAGAAGATGGGATGTTCTTCAGTGCGTCGTCCGCGGTTTCCCAGCCCACGGCGTCACCGATCTGCCACCACACGGCGACCAGATTGGCGCAGGCCTCGAACCAAGCTCGGAGGCCCGCGAGGCGGGGGGCACTGTTACCTGCCAGTAGGCGCCCGCGTTTTTTACGGTCCGGGTGCGTATCAGGGCGAGCTGGATTGGGACTGGTGCGGACCCCGTCAACACCCGTTCACCGTCCAAGTTCCGGGTGTTCGGCCAGATTTTCGTTGCCGTTGGGGCAGGAATTTCTCATTGGCAGTCATTGATCATCTATTTGTCTAGGCGGCCACCAAAGGCCTTGCGTGTTCCAGTTTCTCAGCCAACACTTCATTGTGCTGAGCAAGCCACATGTCATTCATGAACTGGAGATTCAGCCAAAACTCCGGAGTAGTGCTCAGAACCTTTGCCAGCAAAAAAGCGGTTTCCGCCGTTACACCGCGACGACCACCACAAAGTTCGTTGACGGTTTTTCGGCCTACGCCCATCGCTTTTGCCAGTTCGCCCTGGGTGATCCCCAGAGGATCTAGAAATTCTTCTTTGAGCATAGAGCCCACGCTGGTAGGTTGATGGGCAGGAATTTTCAGTGCTTCAACCATGGTTTCACCTCTTACCTATACGTATGGGGATCCAGATAGACCCCGTTAGCTTTGCCTGCATTCCACTGGAATATCAGACGGTATTGTTTGTTCACGCGGATCGAGCACCAATCCTTTAGCTTTCCCTCCAAATGCTCAAAGCGGTTACCCGGTAGTACTCTTAAATCCTGCTCGCCGTGAGCGGCATGGATAATATCGAGCTTACGCTTTAGCGCACTCTCGAGGGTGCTGGGGATGTTGGGTGACTTAACACCACGAAAGTAGTAGTCATCCAGCCATTGATCCCGGAACGTCTTAATCATGATCAATTGTATCCTGTATCGCTACATGTTATAAGCCGGTTTTATTGTTTGGTTAAAGGCGTGTCTCACTAGAAAATTTTGATCTAAATTTTGAAATGCGCACCCTCATGGTCAGAGGTCAACCAAAGGCCGGGCTCACTGCCAGTCCATCGGATTGAAGCCAAAAAATCAGGCTCCTCAGCAGAATTTGTGGGTAGCTGAGGTGGGTTTGAGGCAAATGATCAGGTCTGTCCTGTCGGGGTGTGAAGGGCACATTATTCAGGAACCCGGGAAACCCGACCGCGACAACAAC
>NZ_JBHNMF010000210.1:0-5539 GCF_048562965.1 Thiolapillus sp.
GCACTGCCTATCGTGCGATTAATACGATCAAACAGTGTTTCAGCCATTAGAAATCCTCGAAGTCGTCCTCGTGATCTACATAGTACTTCAGTATCTTCAGGTTCAGCTGCGCATCCTCCTTCTCACCCAACTGAAGCAACCGCTGGCGGATCGCCACATAGACACCGGGGGAAATATCCAACGTGGTTATCTCATCCTGCCGGGCAATAGCCTCCAGCACCAGATTTGTTTTTTCCTCTTCGGTAAATACCAGGGGCTCACCCGCCTCGGCCTTCGCCATCAGCGCTGAGCGTGTCCGCTTTTGCAGAGCAAGATTGAGCACCGCCTTGTACCGGGCATCCACCCTGTTCCTCTTGAAAGCATTGCTGCCGCTGACCTTCCAGATATTAGGACCAACAATCGCCGGTGCCTCTGACACGATATTCTTAATGGCTTTATGCGTCTCTGACACGATCCCCTTATCCGCATTATCCAGTGCCTGCTTATACACCTGAAACGCATCAAACCCAAGGCCGTAATCTTTAGCATACGCCGCAAAATCAAGGCTCTTGATCTCAGATATCGACATGGAGGAGAACAGGGACGCGGCGTGCTTAAGCGTCATGGCCTTCGCCTTCGCCTGGGCACCGCGCTGGGCCTTCGACTTCTGCAACAGATCCGCCTGCTGCGTCATGGACATGTTAGCCAGCTGTGTGGGGGAAAGATCCTCGTACGTACCCCCAGACGCCAGCGTAAGCAGGCCCTCGCCATAGGCGTCCCGTTGCTCATCCCGGGCTACCTGCTCAGCTCTTGCTACCCGGTGCTCAATAAGCGCCAGCGCCTTCTGACGGACCTTAGGATCCGGGATACTGCGGGCCTCTTCGTACATCACAGTCACCGGCTTGTTCTCAGCGTAGATCTGATCCGACGCTGCCTGCGACATCGCCAGTACCTGCTCAGCCTCATCCACTTTGAGCTGACTCTCGATCTTCTTCCGAAGGGCCAGCGCCACATCCGGATCCAGTGACGTCACACGATCCTGCAACAACGCCGCGGCACGCCCCGTGTCGCCATTCGCCAGCGCGTAGACTACCGCATTCTCTGTAGCCTGACCCAGCGCTTTGGCACGCGTAGCAGCAATGACCTTCGGATCCGTGATCCCATTCATCGCCAGCATGCGCTCAGCCGCCTCCATCACGTCCATTGTGACTTCATCCAATTGCGCATCATCCCGATAAACCATCGCTACACGGTGCAGCGCCGTATTCATCTCAGAAGCCATCGCCTGCTTCTTCAGACTCTCCGCTTCTCTTAGCGTATAAGTCCCCATCTTCTGGAGTGCCTGCAACCGCATGGGCTCAATGCTCTTCCTGAAATCAGCCTGAACATTGGTGGGTAGCTCATCTTCCAGTGTCTGGGCCATCTCATCAAGATGCTTCACATAATCTTCCTGACTGTCCAGCGCATCCTCCCCCTTGCGCATGAGAAACCCATCCTCACTGTTATACAGCGACGAAAACACCTGCTCCTTGTACGAGGCCACCGCTGAATCCCGCTTAGCAGAATAGATGCCACGGGAAATGCTGGCCAGTGCCTGCGTGGCCATCCCCGCCGCACGCTGAAGCCCATCACCCGGCATCGCGCGCGTGGGCATCCGACTCAGGGATTGCGTAGGGCCTACACCCTCAGAAAGCACTGAACGTATCTTGACCGCCATCAGGTACCCTTGTACGCACTATAGGCATTCAGGGACTGCTGGGCCGCATTGCTCAACGCACGGAATGTAGTCCCGGACCAGGCAATCTGTGAGTTCCTGTACCGACTGGCCAGCGCCTCTTCATTGTACCTGTTCGTCTCCGCCATGCGCTGCGTATCCTCATTCCGAACCAAATCCGTATCCGCCGTGAACGTATCTGCGAGATCACTGCCCACGTCAATGCCATGCCCGGCGACCTTAGCAATCTGGTTCGCGCGAAGTGCCGCAATCTCCCGCGCCCGCTGCCTGTCAGCTACCTGTGCCTGCCGTATCTGCTCATCCCTCTCCAGCGACGCCGCCTTTATGTTGGCATCCGCCGCCGAATTGGCATTGCTTATCGTTGCTGCCGTTGAAACCGCAGTCAGCGCGATCGAAATGATAAAAAGTGTCAGGGGGTCCACGCTTTTCTCTCCATGTACGTAGTATCCGTCGCCATGTCATACGCATACGGCTTAAACCCTGCCAGCACAAGCAGCCGATACGCTTCCGGGTAGTCATCACGCTGCACAGTACATTTCATGCTAGCCTCTTTCAGGAACCGGCAGACCGCGCGCGCTACCCACACAGGGGAAGCAGCTTTCAAATCATAAGGAATAGCCATCCACCAAAGCCGGTCCCCTCCTTCCCATGAGTAGCCACACAACGCAACACATTCACCTTCTCCCGCCATCACGAAGAATGTCCGAGCTTCCTCAAACCCCATGAAAATACTGGGAATGTGCTCAGCTATCCAGCCCATGTCCTTCACCGACAGACGCTCAAGGACCTCCATCGCCCGGTACAGGACATAGCTGTCAAATTTTTTAACCACTTCCAACCGTAAGTTTTTCATTCTGAGAGCTCCCGCTTAGTACCCACGTTCACATCCAGCAGCAGCTCCAGCAAAACAACTTTGAAAGGATATGAACTCACCAGCTCGATCGTGGCATCCGCATTCTTCCAGGGAGTGTCCACGTCACAACCCCCCAGTGTTACAAGGTCCTCCCCCGCGAATGACGTGCTTGCCGACTTGGCAGTGACACCCTGTGGAACCACCAGAGACACCTTCGCCGAATCACCCACCGAATCATCCTGTAGCCTACCATAGGTATCATAAAACATGCCCACAACATGTGTAAGCTGAAGCTTCCGGCCAAGCTCTGTCTCCGCTAACACTTCCAGTCCATGCGTCCTCAACCTGAAATAATACGGAAAACCTACCAGGACCTGTCTCGCAGGCGTTGCTGTAGCAGGCAACGTCAGCGTGTCACCGGTAATACTGGCAGGGAAATGATCTCCCTTATCGGTAACAACATGTGCAGGCTTACCCACATACCTGCTGAGCTTTGGCGACGTAAAAGACCGTGTGTCTGTGCTGGATGCAACCTCTACGCTACTGTCCAGATACCTGCCAAGGCCATTGAGCGCCGTGTCTACAAACGTGTGCGTGAGCCGCTCAACGCACATGCCAGAAAACCCGGGGCGGCGCACAAACGCCAACGTGTGAAAGCTGGTGCCGTCGCTCGCCGTGACGATCTCAACGAAATCATCATGACCCGGGGTCGCGCCGGTGGACGTGTGCCTGGACATCCCAATGATGCTGTCTTCCGAATCCAGCGTAAAACTGTAAAGGTCGCCATTCTCCAGCACCAGCCAAAGTACCGGTACAGGATCCGCCATGAAGGTCATGTTCTTAATCCGGTGCTCAGAGAAGACATCCCGGACATCATGCAGAATATCCAGGTACTCCACGGAAGACGCACCCGGCATGTCGAACTGACCGCGCTTCACCAGCTTAAGGTTGTACCGGTCATAAGACACCACCGCCAGCGCGGAGCCTATGACAACCGGGGGCACACTGTCAGAACTGCCTATCCCCGCCAGCTTGTTGAATGAAATCGTGGAAGGCGCAATCGTACCATCGATATCCCCTTCCACAGCGTAGCACCCCGTATCCGTGAACATCAACGTACCGTTCAGCTCTGCGAACTGCGTGATCTTGAGCGAATCCGGGGCATTCACCGTCAGCACAATGGAATCTGTGGCTACCGTTGGCTGACGGCGAGAAAACACGGAGTACGTACCCGTTCGCGATAGCATGACCAGGTGCTTATTCTCCACCGCATTGGCATACACCGCGCGCTGCCCGATGAAGCTTACAATGCGGGGCTTTCGATTCGTAATAGGATCGTAGTACAGCGGCGCTGTGCGACTCTCATCCGGGCTGATGCGGTCATCAAGGAAGGATGTGGTGAGCGACTCCCCAATGTAGCCATACACCTCACTCCCGTTATTGATCTCTTTGTAGATACGATAGGTCTCTGCACCTGTGTCCGCGCTATACGTAACAGACAGAACTGCCGTTGCTTTAGCTGTTATCGACACCGCTTGCGAGGGAACGCTCTCCAGCCCTTCATCATCAACTGCGGTTACAACATAGCTACGCAGGACATTACGATCCCCGGAAGCACCCGCAGTATCTACAGTAACCGTGACCCCAGTCACTTTACCCACCGTCGTCGGAGGGCCAAAGCTCAAGGTCCTTACAGAGAACACACCCGCGCTGGACCTTTCCAGCATCTGAGGGATCTGCCCCAGTGACGTAAAGATCAACCCGCGCCCGTAGGCTGCAAAAGATACCTTACCCGCCTGCTGTGTGGCTATCTGAAATGTTGCAACAATACCGGGGGTCGTACCAAAGATATCAAGTACATATAAATGGGTATTGGAAATCGCAACAACGTAGTCATGCGTACCCCCAAAACCATAGGCGTAGGCCTGAACATAGGTCTCAGTGAAGTTGAACAGGTACTCGAAAGCAGGTCGCTTCATCACTGCACCCGTAGTCAGTATCAGGCCGTTCTGCAACAACCGGCACGACGCCCGGAACCAGGGCTTCTGATACTCCCCATAGCTGCTGGGCGTAATCATGCCCTTGGAGAAGTTACTTTGTGAGATCTTAGGCACTATTTGCGTGCCTTGATAAAGGAGCTCTCCGTATCCTGCAAACCCTTAGCCTGCACATAGGCCGACACACGGGCTTCCTTAATGGTCTCCATCGCGTATTTCCGATACTGGCTCGACAGCTTATAACCCGGGTCCAGACCTACGATAGCAGCCACGGCCTGCGACGCAATCCAGTAGACAACGGCCTGCGAGAACATCGGATCGAACTTATCCGGCTTATCCGCAAACGTTGTGCTGATGTACCTCGCGCGCGCATCCTCCGTGTTAGTGAATACCAGCGAATCCGCAGTAGCCGTAGACCCTACCTCGAACGCCGTATCCCCACGCTGGTGCTCGGGAGGCCAGGGCGCTTTACGCTCTGCGAAGACTTCGAGGATGCGCAGCGCATTAGCAGGGGAGGTATAGACATACTTCCAACCTGTAAGACTGGTGTGCGTAACCGCTGATAGGATAGCAGCCTCTGTGGCGAACGGCCAATCGCCGCTTTGCAAAACATACAGAACCGCGGACTTGTACACGCGGTTACACACCTTGGCGGCAAGCGTGCCATCACTCAAAGACGTGATGGCTGCCTCACTGAACAGGATCAGCGCCCGATTGCAAAGCTCCACGGGCGTAGGCATCAGTCAAACCGCTCTACACCCG
The DNA here is from genome assembly GCF_048562965.1 of Thiolapillus sp. NCBI lineage: Bacteria > Pseudomonadati > Pseudomonadota > Gammaproteobacteria > Chromatiales > Sedimenticolaceae > Thiolapillus > Thiolapillus sp. The sequence goes on from NZ_JBHNMF010000210.1 coordinate 5,327, forward strand.
TTGAGCCCTCATCCAGCTTTTCACCCTGGGAAGTAGGCTGAACCCCCTTCTTCGCCAGCTCAGTATCCGCGTGCCGATCAGGCAAAGGGGACGCAGCTACTTTCGCATCCGCAGGAACCTCTTCCAACCACGAAGGTACTTTACCCTTTTTATACTTAGGGGTTACATCGATGATCATATCGGGGAACACCAGGTCATTGTCCTTGGTAAACC
>NZ_JBHNMF010000211.1:0-5519 GCF_048562965.1 Thiolapillus sp.
TGCAGGGAAAGCGTTGCTGGCTGGATTTACACATTGCTCAATTGATTTGTATCAAAGGAACGGGCGCTTTTTGGAGCGATTTGTTTTTTGCAGGCGTATTTTGTTGAGTCAAACAGAAGGGCTGGTTTCAGGCGATTGCGTTACTCAGGCGGGCGAAGTTTTCCACCGGTAATTGTTCTGCCCTGGCGGCGGGATCTACACCGCAGTTCTCCATGATTTCAGTCGATACCAATTCCTTGAGGGTGTTGCGCAGGGTCTTGCGGCGCTGGGAGAAGGACTGGGTGACTACCTTTGAGAACAGGGCCGGGTTTTCGATGGCAAAGGGCGGTTTTTCGTAGGGAATCAGGCGCACGAAGGCGGATTCGACCTTGGGGGCAGGCTGGAATGCGCCTGCTCCGATGGGAAACAGCATCTGCACCTGGCAATACGCCTGCAGCATGACACTCAGGCGGCCATAGGTTTTGCTGCCGGGTCCGGCGGCCATGCGTTCCACCACCTCTTTTTGCAGCATGAAGTGCATGTCCTGCAGGCAGTAGGCATTTTCCAGCAGGTGAAACAGCAGGGGCGTGGAGATGTTGTAGGGCAGGTTGCCGATGATGCGCAGCTTTTCCCCGGCATCGGCCAGCTGGCAGAAGTCGAATTTCAGGGCGTCGGCGGAATGGAGCCGAAACCCCGGGTGATTGCCGTATCGGTTCTCCAGCAGCCTGACCAGATCACGATCCAGTTCGATGGCGTCGAGCCGGTTTGCCGCTGTGAGTAAATTTTCGGTGATGGCGCCCTGTCCGGGGCCGATTTCCACCAGATGATCGTCTGGTTTGGGGTGGATTGTGCGGAGGATTTTGTCGATCACGTGAGGGTCATGAAGGAAATTCTGCCCGAAACGTTTGCGTGCCTTGTGTCCCATGAACCCATTGTACCCTTGATTTATCCTGGCGGTAGTCTATACATGGATAAGGGGAGTTGATAATGAGGAGAGAGAACATGTCTGACTACTGTACCGATATTCTGATACATATCGACGAAAACCTGGACGACGCCAATATCCACGAGATCGAGCGGGATATCAGCATGATCGACGGTGTTTACAGCGCTTGCGTGCATGAAAATGCCCGGCACCTGATGCTGGTGGACTACGATCCCGAGAATCTCGTCGCTCAGGAGCTGCTGGGCAGGGTGGAGAATCGTGGTTTGCATGCGGAACTGATTGGCCTGTAGACGGCCCTCTGGCGGGGTTTCCCTGACACAGGCTCATTCCACCCTCTTTTGTGCTGGCTGAATTTGGTAGGATGTGGTGAACTTGCGAACCGCATCGAAAAATCCCCGCTTCTTCTTGATGCGGTTCGTGCCTCACCGCATCCTACCCTGTTGTGTTCAATACCTTGTGTCCCGCACATAAACATGGCGGCTTTGGGCTGAAAGTTATACAATTTCTGGCCGTTCTTCATTTTTATAAATGTATGTCAGGCAAGCTGTATATCAAGACCTTTGGCTGTCAGATGAACGAGTACGATTCCAGCAAGATGGAAGACGTGCTTCGCGAGTCTCACCAGCTGGAAATCACCACCGACCCTGAAGCGGCAGATGTGCTGCTGCTCAACACCTGCTCCATTCGCGAGAAGGCGCAGGAGAAGGTGTTTTCCCTGCTCGGTCGCTGGAAGGACTGGAAGCGGGAAAAGTCCCATCTGGTGATCGGTGTGGGTGGCTGCGTCGCCAGCCAGGAAGGCGAGGCAATTCGCAGCCGAGCGCCTTTCGTCGATCTGGTGTTCGGACCCCAGACCCTGCACCGCCTACCCCGGATGCTGGATGATGTGCGCGAACACCATCAGCCCGTGGTGGATGTGAGCTTTCCCGAGATCGAGAAATTCGATCGCCTGCCCGAGCCCCGCGCCGAAGGCCCCACGGCTTTCGTCTCCATCATGGAAGGCTGCTCCAAGTACTGCACCTATTGCGTGGTGCCCTATACCCGCGGCGAAGAGATCAGCCGGCCCTTCGATGACGTCATTGCCGAGGTGGCGCAACTGGCGCAGCAGGGCGTGCGCGAGGTCAACCTGCTGGGACAGAACGTCAATGCCTACCGCGGACAGATGCACGACGGGGAGATCGCCGATCTTGCCCTGCTCATCCGTTACGTGGCCGCCATCGAGGGCATCGAGCGCATCCGCTTCACCACTTCCCATCCGGTGGAATTTTCTGATTCTCTCATCGAGGTTTATGCCGATGTGCCCGAACTGGTAAGTTTCCTGCACCTGCCCGTGCAGTCGGGCTCGGACCGTATTCTCATGGCCATGAAGCGTGGCCACAGCGCCTTCGAGTACAAGCAGAAGATCCGCCGCGTGCGCGAGATCCGCCCGGACATCAGCATCTCTTCCGATTTCATCGTCGGCTTTCCCGGCGAGACGGACGTGGATTTCGGACATACCATGGCGCTCATCGGCGATATCGGCTTCGACCAGTCCTTCAGTTTCATCTACAGCCGCCGTCCGGGCACACCCGCGGCCGACTATGAAGACGACGTGCCTCACGAGGTCAAACAGGCCCGGCTGGCGGAACTGCAGCAGGCCATCAACACCAACGCCCAGCGCATCAGCCGCCAGATGGTGGGCACGGTGCAGCAGGTACTGGTGGAACGTCATGCGCGCAAGGATGCCAGGGAACTGGCTGGCCGCACGGAACACAACCGGGTGGTGAATTTCGCCGCTCCCGAATCCCTCATCGGGCAGTTCGTGGATGTGCGCATCACCGGGGCCATGCCCAATTCACTGCGAGGAGAACTGCTGGATCAGCCCGCTGCGGCTACCGCCTGAAGACTGTATGACGACTGCCCTGGCCTCTGATCATCCCGAATCTCTGGATCTCGTTCTGGAGCCCGAAAACAACGAACGATTGCGCAATGTCTGCGGTCAGCTGGACGAGCACCTGCGCCAGCTGGAAGTGCGTCTGGGTATCGAGATCAACAACCGCGGCAGCAGTTTTCGCCTCATCGGTGCGCCCGAGGCCGTGCAGGCAGGCGCGCAGCTGCTGCAGAAGCTGTACCGGGCGACGGAAGACGAGGTGCTCACCCCGGCGGCCGTGCATCTGTATCTGCAGGAATCCGGGGTGGAGCAGCTGCTGCAACCGGCAGAGCCGGATCTGCCCGAAGTCGTCATCAAGACCAAGCGCGGCATGGTGCGCGGGCGTGGCCCCCACCAGAAGCAGTACCTGCACCGCGTGATGAAACATGACATCAATTTCGGCGTGGGGCCGGCGGGCACCGGCAAGACCTATCTGGCGGTGGCCAGCGCCGTGGATGCCCTGGAGCGCGACAAGGTGCGCCGCATCATGCTGGTGCGCCCGGCTGTGGAGGCGGGAGAGCGCCTGGGGTTCCTGCCCGGCGACCTGGCACAGAAGATCGACCCCTATCTGCGGCCCCTCTACGACGCCCTGTACGAGATGCTGGGCTTCGAGCGCGTGCACAAGCTGGTGGAGCGCAACGTCATCGAGATCGCGCCCCTGGCCTACATGCGGGGGCGCACCCTGAACGAATCCTTCATCATCCTGGACGAGGCCCAGAACACCACGCCGGAGCAGATGAAGATGTTCCTCACCCGCATCGGCTTCGGCTCCACCGCGGTGATCACCGGAGACGTGACCCAGGTGGACCTGCCGCGCCACCAGCGTTCCGGCCTGCGCCAGGCCACCGAGATCCTGGCCCAGGTGGAAGGCATCAGCTTCACCTACTTCAATGCCCGGGACGTGGTGCGGCATCCTCTGGTGCAGAAGGTCGTGCAGGCTTATGACCGCCACGAGAGTGATGAAGAATGAGGGCCGATTTGGAGGTTCAGGTTGCCAGCAAAGAAAAGGATCTGCCGTCTGACAGAGATTTCATGAAATGGACCCAGGCCGCACTGCAGCAGGAAGGTGCCGGAGTGGTGATTCGCATCGTGGATGAGGAGGAGAGCCGGCAGCTCAATCATGAATACCGGGGCAAGGACAGGCCGACGAATGTACTGTCCTTCCCTTTCGAAGCGCCCCCCGAAGTGACTTCCTATCATCTGGGCGACCTGGTGATCTGCGCCCCTGTCGTTGCCGAAGAGGCGGCGAGGCAGGGCAAGCTTCTGCAGCATCACTGGGCGCACATGGTGGTGCATGGCATGCTGCATCTGCAGGGTTATGACCATCTGAACGATGCAGATGCGGAGCGCATGGAGTCCCTTGAACGGGAACTCCTGCAGAACCTGGGCATCCCCGACCCTTATCGCGAGACAGCATGAACGCTAAACCTTCCCCTTCCTTTTCGTCACAATTCAAGAGAACCCTCGGTCGCTTGCTCAAGCCCCTGGTACAGACCGAGCCGGAAAACCGCGAGCAGCTGGTGCAGGTGCTCAAGCAGGCGCGCAGCCGTCACCTCATGGACGGTGAGGCGTTGTCAATGATGGAAGCCGTGCTGCAGGTGTCCGAGCTGCGGGTGCGGGATATCATGATCCCCCGGGCGCACATGGTCGTACTGGAAAGAGACAAGCCGGTGGAAGCGCTGCTGCCGGTGATCATCGAATCCGCCCACTCGCGCTTTCCCGTCATTGGCGATGACAAGAGCGAAGTGGTGGGCATCCTGCTGGCGAAAGACCTGCTGCAATACTGTGGCCAGGACAGCCCTTCCTTCAATATGCGTGACGTGTTGCGCTCCGCCGTGTTCGTGCCGGAGAGCAAACGGCTGAATGTACTGCTGAAAGAGTTCCGCCTGAGCCGCAACCACATGGCTATCGTCATCGATGAATACGGTGGCGCGGCCGGCCTGATCACCATCGAGGACGTGCTGGAGCAGATCGTGGGCGAAATCGAGGACGAGTACGATTTCGACGAGGGCGCCTACATCCTCAAGCGGGATGAAAATCACTATACCGCCAAGGCTCATACCACCATCGAGGACTTCAACGAGTTTTTCGGCACCGGGTTCGACGACCAGGACTACGATACCATCGGCGGCATGGTGGTCAATGCCCTGGGTCACCTGCCCCAGCGGGGGGAAAGCGTGGATATCGATGATTTCCGTTTCACCGTGGTCCGCGCCGACAGCCGCAAGGTGCGTCTTTTGAATATCGAGCGGAAGTTGAGTGAACCCCCCGCTGGATAGCCGTGGTGTTTTCCGGTGATCTTAGTATCAGTTCGAGACGGGAGTAATACCTGTTCATGGAGATAAAAATAGTCCCACTGCGAGTGCTCAAAGTATTGCTCTTTATTGTACTCACCTTGCTGGCGGCGAATGTAGCGGGAATCATCGCTATTTACTATTTTGGGCATGAGTACGTTTTTGGGCTTGTTCCTCTGTTCAATCTCGATATGGAGTCCAATATACCGACCTTGTATTCCTCTGCTCAATTGTTGCTGTCGGCGCTATTACTGTTTTTTATTTCAAGGTTATTGAAAACTAGAGTTTAGAGTAAGCAACATTGTTCCACCGTATATTTTCGGGTGAAATAAAGTTGCTATTTTGTTCATACTGCCCGTTAGAGCTTGTTCTATACGCTGATTGCTGCATCCTG
>NZ_JBHNMF010000212.1:0-5490 GCF_048562965.1 Thiolapillus sp.
CGGCACTCAAAGCCCCGTTCCTTGAGAGTGCAGAGCACTATACCGACCTGAGTGGACGCTACAAACAACGGTTCGCAGCCTTCCTGACGTACGCAGCATTGGAGCCAACCGAAGGATACACCATGGATGAATTCCGTTCTGCGATGGGTGCGCTGCCTCAAGACGGGATTGAGGCGTCCGCGCAGGCGCTTTTCCAGGCGCTCGAAGGATCTGCCGATCGGCGCGAGGACTACTGGAAGAACCGTGTCCAGCCCTTTTGGCAACAGGTCTGGCCCAAGTCCCGCGACCTGGCCACCCCACGACTTGCCGAACGCTTAACCCTGATGAGCATTGCCGCCCGAGGCGAATTCCCGGCTGCTTTGGCTGCGGTAAAAGACTGGCTGCTACCGATCGAGCGCCCAGACTACATCGTGCATCTGCTGCACGAATCGGGTTTATGCAGCCGATACCCGGCGGATGCATTGCGCCTGCTGAATGCCGTAATTGCTGACCAACAGTGGGCGACCAGTGAGTTGGGGCAATGTTTGGATGAGATCGGGCAGGTTGCGCCACAGCTTGTGCAAGATGCTCGTTACATGCGAATCCAAGAGTATTCGCGCAGACGAGGCTCACAATAAACCCTAGTGCATCTTCAAAAATAAGTAGTTGGCGAGACGCCATCCTGAATGATTTTGTTCCCAATGTCAGCAAGCTGTCCCTGGTCGCCGATCCAGACAGCTTGTTAGCAGAAGAAAAACTGCGTGGTCGCGGATTTGATCTGATCGAATTCAACGGCCCGGTCGAATTCCGATACGCCTATGAATCCAAATATCGCTCGATTTGGAATCGTGGCAAACATACAGATTTGGTGGTTATTCTCCGTCTGCAAGATGCCGAGCTGGGGTCATTGCCTTACTTGATTACCTACGTTATTCAGCCACGCTTCAAGAAATTGGCCTATAATAGAACACACATAGAATCAGCGCCTTAGAGAGGTGGCGGACATGGCAAAGAATATCATTAGCCTTGTCCAATATCTGGCTAGTTCGGAATAAAGGATAGCTCCTTTTTGGAATATAATCACATGGAACCCGACAACTACCATGTCCCGCAGAAAAACATCGGGCACATCACGCCCATTCAGGCGCTTAAGGATTGGCACAAAAAACAACCGGAATTATTCAAAAAGAAAATCTATGATCTATCGGGACTTGACAGCGCTCAAGAACCACTTCTTCAAAGAGGACATGATGGGTGGCGGGGCTATTTTTGCGGCGATCACGAAAAAAGACCTGTATGGAGTTGAGCTGCTGCAACCATCAGGTCAGATTGCAACGATGTTCATGGAGCATGTAATTCCGATTGACCTTCAGATTTCCAATCTTCAGCGAACAACTGAGAAACTTGCCAAAGCTCGTGATCTCCTTCTGCCCAAACTGATGAACGGTGAGGTGGCGGTATGATCGCTGCTGGGGCTAAGTGCTATAACCTTGGATCCTCGCCGAGCAAGGGGACAGGCCGGTCGTGGAACGCGGAAGAGCTGGACGAGGCAATCGAAGACCAAGTGGCGGCGCTGGTCTTCGATGACCAGGGCAAGGCTGACATTCTGGAACTGTTGGCCGGTGTCGCTGAAACCTCTTTCGAGCAGGAGCAACTCGCGCAGGCATTGGCAGCTCCCGATGACATCGAGGACTGGCGGGTTGGCGAGGCCATTGCCGAAGCTTATCTGAGCGAGCACCGTAACTGTTTGTTTCCCTGGCCTGACGGGCGGGATGAGCGCAAGAGCGGTTCGAGTCTGCCTGGGGCCGATCTGGTGGGTGTTCAGCAGGATGAACACGGCGACCGCTTCGTCTTCGGTGAGGTCAAGACGTCCGGCGAAGCCAAGTACCCGCCCGGAGCTGTTTATGGGCGGACCGGGCTGAAGCAGCAGTTGGAAGACCTGCGGGACAAGGAGGGTATTCGCAACGACCTGTTCAAATACCTTGGTTTTCGCGCCAAGAATTCGACTTGGCTGGACCGGTTCAAGGCTGCCAGCAAGCGATATCTCAACAACACTTCGGATGTTCAGCTGTTTGGTGTCCTAGTGCGCGATGTCGAGCCAAACGTCGACGACGTGCGCGTGCGGGTTGAGAAACTTGGTAATGGCTGCCCGGCAGGCACGCAGATTGAACTGCTGGCGCTGTATTTGCTTGGCGGCGCAATCGCTGACCTGGCTGCACAGGCGGGAGGTAGCGCATGACCATTACCGCTAAGGATCTTGAAAACCTGCAATCTCATTGGGCGCTCAGCGCGATTCCCGCAGAAAAGCGCACCCGTGCCGCCGAACTGGTCAACGAGCATCTGGTTCGTCAGGCGCTTGGCCGCCAGATCACCTTCGCCTTTGCCGAAGATGAAGCCGACGAAGAGCTGTTGGAGCGCATCGCCCTAGCCTATGAAATGGCCGCGATCGAGGGCCTGGAGGCCCTAACCCGCCCCGATGGCGGCGATAATGAGCTGCGAGGGCAAACCGCGGCTGCTTCGCATCACGCCTTCGACATTCGTCGTCTGGCTCCGATACCGGAAAACACGGAAGAGCGCATCTTCCATGTGCTGCAACTGGCGGCCGTTGCCTATTGTGGTGACCGCTGGTCCGACCTGCGGCGCTGGTTCAATGAAAATAGCGCCGCGACTGCGGTGCCATCGGTGGCGGATGCGGCATGGGACCGGCGACTGCTCTACCGCTTGTTCGAGTGCTGGGTGCGTCTGTTCCGCAAGGATGGCTGGGATGACCTGGATCGCATCCGTGAAATCATCGCCGGACTGCGGGAAGATCAGAAAACGCATGAAAAGGCGTGTCTGAGCAATGGTTCCGCGGCGGAAGACCGGGCCATCGCCCTGCGCCTGATCGGCCTTTATCACTGGGCGAAGGCGACCGAAATTCTTGCTGAGTACATGCTGCAAGGGCAATCCCGTACCGTTTTCGGCGATCTCGACAAGCATTTCGAATCGGGCATCGAGGCCGCAACCGCATCGGGTGATGCCCGGCATGAGGTGATCCTGCGCTGGCTGCACGCCGCTAGCCGAATCATGGTCACCAACTCCCTGTGGTGGGGCACGCGGACCGTCAACTCCCGTGTGTCGGCCTTCGTCAGGGCACTGACCAAACGAGAGCACCAGGCAATGTTTGAGCTGCTGCCGCCACAGCGGGCCGCCCTGCTCGAACAGGGGCTTCTCGATCAGGCCAAGACCGCGATCGTCATCGACATGCCAACCTCTGGCGGCAAGACCTTGCTGGCACAGTTCAGGATTCTGCAAGCACTTAACCAGTTCGATGTGCCGGATGCTCCCGGCTGGGTCGCCTATGTTGCACCCACCAGAGCATTGAGCGCGCAGATCACGCGACGGCTGCGCCGTGACTTCGAGCCGATCGGTCTGCGGGTTGAGCAACTCAGCGGGGCGATTGAGGTCGATGCATTCGAAGAGGAACTTCTTACCGATCAGGAAAAGCCTTTCGATGTGCTGGTTGCGACCCCGGAGAAACTTTCGCTGGTCATCCGCAACAAGAACGTGTCGCGTCCGCTTGCGCTTGTGGTCATGGACGAAGCACACAATCTCGAAACAGAGGCCCGAGGGCTGCGGATAGAGTTTCTTCTCGCCACCATCAAGCGTGATTGTCCGCAAGCCAATTTCCTGTTGTTGATGCCCTATGTCGAGAGCAGTGAGACCGTGGCGCGCTGGCTTGCGCAAGACGTCAACGCCGGGAAGGCAATCAGTTTCAGCACCACCGCCTGGAAGCCAAACGAACGAATCGTCGGGCTTTACCGTGCGGTCGCAGATGACAGCGAACGTGCCGGATGGCGGCTGGAATATGAAACTCTCACAGTTACCGAAAGGGCCATAAAATTGCGCGGTACGCATCGCGCGGGCGATTGCAGACCGATAGATGTACCGAAGAACAAGGTATTGGCCGGGGGGCAGCAAAAGGGATTCGGCCTACAGACGGCGGCCATGGCCTCTGTCATGTCTGCACGGGGCACCAGTATTGCCGTCGCCAACAACATCAAGACGGTCTGGAACATGGCGCGCCATGCGGCCAAGAGTGTTCCGAAGTTTGCTGTCATTCCCGACGACGTGCGACTGGTCCAGGATTTTCTCAAGACCGAAGTCAGCCAAGGCTTCGAGTTGATAGCAATGCTCGATCATGGTGTTGGTGTTCACCATGCTGGATTGTCGGATGAAATACGAACACTCATGGAGTGGCTCGCGGAGTCCGGCCATCTGCGCGTTTTGTGTGCGACATCGACCATTGCGCAGGGTATCAATTTCCCGGTGTCGTCAATATTCCTGGCCTCCCGTTTTGTCCCGCAGGGACGGCAGTCGGTCGAAATGTCTCCTCGGGAATTCTGGAACCTCGCTGGTCGGGCTGGACGGATCGGTCATGACAGCGTTGGTGTTGTCGGCCTTGCGGAGGGCAAGGATCGACATGCGATCATCGACTTTGCCCGTCGCAATACCGGTGCTCTCGCCTCCCGCTTGGTTGCACTCCTTGATGATCTGGCAGCCCAAGGCCAACTCAACGATCTCGATGCCGTTCTTTGGCAGGATCAGTGGGAAGATTTCCGCTGCTATGTCGCCCATCTCTGGGCGGAAAAGAAAAATCTCGACGCGGTGCTGGCGGAATCGGAACAACTTCTTCGGCAGACCTACGGCTACACGACCCTGCGCAATGACCCCACCCAACGGGACAAAGCCGATGCCTTGCTGAATGCAACGAAAACCTATGCCAGCAAGCTGGCCGATATGCCGGGAGCGGCGGAGCTGGCTGATCTGACCGGTTTTTCTCCTGAAGGGGTACAAAAAGCGATGAGCGGCATGCGGAATCTTGAAGAGCAGCTAAGGCCCGATGACTGGGCACCGGAAAGCTTGTTTGGAGATGCAGGGCGCATGGCTGACTTGTTCGGGGTCATGCTCAAGGTGCCCCAACTGAAGCAGCTGGAAGAAGTCGGTGGTGATGGATTCGACCATGCCCATTTGTCCAATATCACCCGCGACTGGGTAAATGGCGTTCGCATAGAAGATATAGCGAAAACCTATTTTGCACGGGACAACGAGCGCTCGGAAACCGAGGCGTTTACCGACGCCTGCAAGGCAATCTATCGCGCCATCGTTAATAATGGCACCTGGGGTGTTTCGGCTTTGAGCCGTGTATCGGGGATGGATTTTGAAAGGATGACCGAGGCCGATCGCCGTCGAATCAACGCTCTGCCAGCGATGATTTATCACGGCGTACGGACGGAAGATGCTGTACTGATGCGGATGAATTCCGCCCCTCGAAGTGTGGCCGAAAGGCTTGGCTTGCTCTATCGCGATGTCTTCGGTAGTGACGACGCACGATATTCTGTTGGCAAGGCGCGGGATTTTCTGAAAAACATGTCGCCTGGGGATTGGAGCCGCGCGAGACCCGAGCAGGCAGCTCTAAGCGGATCTGGTTACAAGAAGCTATGGGAGGTTCTTGCAGGGGAGGATTCTTAA
>NZ_JBHNMF010000213.1:0-5459 GCF_048562965.1 Thiolapillus sp.
CGTCAGTCTGATGGGCGAGGGTATTGCCATACGCTGGGATGCCTTTCACGAAGGCAAGGATCTGGTCCGTCAGGTGGAAGCGTACAAGGCACGACACGGCTACTATCCGGAGGTGGTCTTGGCGGATCCTGCTTACGGCAGCCGAGCCAACCGGTGTTATCTGAAGCAGCACGGTATACGCTTTGGAGGCAAGCCGTTGGGACGTCCCCAAAAGGAAACCGACGAAAACCGGGAGGCATTGAAAAAGGAAAAAGCACAACGACAGGCCGATTACCGGCAGCGCATCCCCATCGAGGGAAAGTTTGGCCAGGGTAAGAGGGGTTACGGGTTGGGCTACATTGAAGCCAAACGAGCCGACACCTCAGCGGCCTGGATCAGCAGCATCTTCCTGGTCATGAACCTGATGGTCCTGCTGAGGATCTTTTTTGCCTTGAGTAAATTCACCCTGGCAGGTAGATGGTGGAGTCTGCATGAAGAAAAAGGTCTGTGGTGGCAACAGGACAGTCGGGTATTTCACGGGATTCGGTAGCGTAGCCCAGTTGGCCGTTGTCGTGTTTTTGATTGTTGAGCAGACTCTAAATAACAGAAATATCGATATCGCAAGAATAGAGGGATAATCAAGAAAAATACGACATATCTGAAAAACAGGACAAATAACAACGACACTTGCGAAAACGCAGAAAACTGACTACAGTTAGGAATATGTAAAAAATGCGGAAGATTATATGAGCACTTTTCCAGAAGAAAAAATCAATACCGTTCAACTCTTTAGCACGATGGCAGAACGTGGCGTTGATATGTCTGAGGCCCTGCTGGCGCAGGCAGCGGCTCCATTCGACTCCAAAAAACTCCCCCTCTGGGGTATCGAAAAAGCGGCGAAATTGGCTAAGATCACCTCGGCAACGATCCGCAGGCTCGAAAAAACCGGGGAATTACCACCGGCTAAACGCGATGACATCAACCGACGGGTTTACAGCTTGGAAGATGTCAATCGTATTCGAGCACGAACGGGCAGTTTGTTCAAGCGCCCGCCAGGATCCCTTCCCCTTCGGTGCGTGGTCGCAAACCTGAAGGGCGGGACGGGAAAAACGACCACAGCGGTTCACCTGGCGCAATATGTCGCTCTGCAGGGATTGAAAGTCCTGTTGGTGGATTTGGATCCGCAAGCTTCCACGACAAATTCCTTTGGCCTGCTCCCCGATATCCACGTCGCCCCGCCAGGCACCCTGGCCGAGCCGCTTGTTGTAGAACACCTGGATGAAGCGCGGCAACTCGCCCGCAACACCATCAAGCAAACCTACTGGCATCAGCTCGACCTCATACCCTCACAGCTCAATATGGTTTCAGTCGACGGTGAGCTCACAAATAAGGATGGGCGGGACCGAATCTACCGACTGCGTGATATCCTCGAAGATCTGGAACAGGATTACGACCTAGTGGTGGTGGACGTTCCCCCGGCTCTTGGCTTGTTGAGCGTCAATGCCATGGTGGCTGCAGACTATCTCTTGGTCCCCATCGTTCCCAACATGCCCGACATCGCCTCTAGCATCCAGTATTTCACGATTTTGTCGGATGTCGCAGAGCACATGGAATTAACAGACATGAATATTATGATTGCGCGGCATGAACCCTCACGACATTCTGATGCCGCCGCCGCGCTGATTCGTAGTATTTATGGCATAAACGTGATCAACGCCCAAATGGTCGCAACCCGCGAACTCAGCAAATCCTCACATGATCTGCTATCTGTGTACGAGATCGACAAGCCGACCGGATCACGGGATACCTACAAGCGCGCAATAAGCAGTATGAACGCGGTAAATGGTGAAATATTGACAAGATTCCAGGGGATCTGGGAACAACAAGCAGAAAGCGTACAGAAAAAACAAACCAAGGGACAACGGAGATAGCAGCCAATGGCTAAACGAATCCAAGCCGTGTCGAAACTACTGGGCAATGCCAAGCCCCCGGTACCGGCCGCGCGTTCTTTTACTAACGAGTCATCGTCGGAACAGTTGATTGACGCGGGGAAAGCGACATTCGAGGCGGATCCGAGCGACGTGATGCTGCCGAAAACCTACAACCGAGAGGAAATCAGCTATACAGATACAGACGAGGCCTTCAAGGAGCTTCGCGACAGCATCAAACAAGACGGCCAGGACGAACCCATTCATGTACGAAAAATAAATGGGGATGATTTGATACTCATCAGTGGTCGCCGCCGCCTCGAGGCATGCCGCGCCCTGGGAATAAAAGTTGTATGCATCATCAGTCCGCGCATTGCCACCGATAAAGAGGCCGAGCTGGAGAAGTATAGAGAAAACACACTTCGTAATGATTTGAGCGCGTATGAACTATGCATGTTGTACCAATCCTGGCTGGAGAATAAAATTTTTGAAAGCCAGGCTGACATTGCTGAGGCGGTGGGAAAAACAAAAGCCCGTATTAGCCAAATCTTTACGATTTCCAATATACCGAAGTACATTGTTTCAGAAATAGTGGATAAGCGACTCTTGCAGACCCGCCATGCCGCCCAATATGCAAAGTTTAAAGCCAGGCATTCAAACGTTGATGACACACTTAAAAAGCGGATAAAGACCTACAAAGTCAACGCTGAAAAAGCCGGACAGACGGTGACAGATGAGAAAAAGTTATCATTAATATTTGCGCCAATCGCTTCAGAGAACCATGGTGTTAGGGAAATTAAAGCCCCTGGTTCCAAGAAAGTGCTGTGCTCCGTTAAAGGATCAGAACATAAACCCACCTTTCAACTCAAAGTGGCACTTAGCGAGACTGCTTTAAAGAAAATAGAAGATATTATTGTAGAAGACGCACTTAATACAGGTTGACTTTCGTGGCGAAAAATCATTAACCCATTGATTTATATAATAAAAATAACAGACAGTTAAACCGTTTAACTTGACTTAACTAACGATTAGCAAAAGAGGATCACATCATGTGAAAAAAATAGATCAAAAAAAAGCCCACCGTTTGTAGCGGCGGGCTTTTGGCCTTCAGGGAGGATCATAAAAGATCATCGAGAACCTCACTGAATGACTTCGACACCATTCATTTTAGTCGATTCTCCCCGAAGGTCAAGGAAAAACAACTTTATTTTCTTGATATTGGAGGATTCGATGATGAAATCGACTAACGATAGCAGTGTTAATGCGCCTAAACTTTCCATAACGCCCTGCCCTACCCCGCTGAATGCGGATCTCGCTGACAGCATGCTGTCGGAAAAACACTTTCTATTGATCCCGGCACCTTTAGTCAGCTGGCTTTGGTGTGCGAAACTTCGCCCGGTCAGCAAAAATCTTTTTCTTGTCTATTGGATGGATGCCCTGATTCGAAAGAAAAAAGGTCAACCATTGCAGTCGCGACTCACGGTGCCATACTTGTCAAGCAAACTAAACGTATCGGAAGCGGCGGTAAGAAAAAGCAACCAAGAATTGGTCAACGCCGGATTGCTGATACGCGAAAACCGATACAATGCGATCGGGCGAACCGTATATTCGTTGAGTACAATTTGTTTGCCAACGGCATTGGCTGAGTATATTGATCGATCGCCTTCTCGTACCAAAACGCCCCCCCCTAACCCGCCTTCAGGCTCGGCTGACAACATGCAGGAAGACGAAGCCGCATCCATAACCCAAAACGATATTAACCAGGAACTGCAAAATGAGTCCCTTGCCAATGACTCACAACAGCCCGAACCCACATCGATGACAACGATTAATCAACCGCAAGACAAACAGCATGACATCAAGGTACTCGAGCAAAAGAAAAATGGAGCGATTGTCGAGTTGCAGTCACTGAATAGCAAAAGGTGTACGCGAGACGACCGGCTTCGGCAACAAGCATTAATTAAGATCATCCAGCAACTAAGCGACCGAATTGCTAAAACTACAACGCCACCAGAACAGGAAGTTAAGCCAGCTAAATCGGTAAAAACACGCCTGGCCAAACAACCGAAAACCAAACCCCATAAGAAAGCGTCCTACAAGCCGCGTAAGCTAACGCCCCGGGATCTCGACTATATTGCCAAACGAATAAGCCAATTTTCTTTTGTGTCATCCCCACGCCAGCTCGTGCAGGAAGTGGTTTATCACGTGACCCAGGGTGCCTATAACCGGCCATCGTTGCCAGTAAGGAAAGCGATTAATATTTCATTGAAGGTCATCGAGCAAAACCGGTGGCGGACACCAGCTGGATTTATCGCGATAGGGGAGACAGCAATATCGGGTGGGGCTATACCAATGGCGTAAAACGGCCTAGACAAGCGTAGAGGCCAATAATAAAACCCCGAAGGGATTGTTAAAAAATAACAAAAGATTGTTGATCTGTTATTTTTGACAAAACCTATTGGCAAGAAAATCCGCTTCGTCTTTCGTTCGATAAATGACACAAAGCCAACCCTCTTTACCCTGGTTGTCGTCAATAATGGAAAATTCGCTGTTTTCCAGATATTCCTCCAATATCTCTTCGAGGAATTCTTTAGAGTAGGGGGTGGCATAGCGGAAGGAGAACTCACCAGTGCCAATGGGTAGTCCCTGGATGACACAGCTATAGCCGATCCGCTCAGTGATCTCGCGTTCTAGCTTCGCGATGTCGGTGTTAGGATGGCCTTCTGTTCGGGATCGTTCCAGTCTGAAGATATCCATTAATGCCAATATGTCGCCCTGATCGTTTTGTTGTTCTTCCAATATCGAAGCCCGTTGAACTGGTTCCGCCTGAGAAGCATCAACATCACGCATATTTTCCAACGCAGATTTAATCGTATTCGCGATTAATTCATTGTTTAGCTGATTTAACTTCGACTTCAATTCCTTGTAATAACGGGTCAAACGAACACTGTCATAGGCGTTGAGGTTTTCATTTATGAATGCCTTGGACAAAAGACGTTGTTCATCTTTTTCCAGCAGAACGATCGTTCGAACGTGTAACGGCGTCAGCTGGTCATTAATCAGCATGGATTGGACGTCATCACATAGCTTCAATAACCGTAATTTGTGGTGCAGGGCGCCTCTGGAAATACCGAGGGTACGCGCCATAGCGGCGATATTTGTCCTGCCTTCTTGTTCTGTCAGTAATAGCTGTATTGATCGAGCATAGTCGATAGGATTTTGAGTGTCCTTGCCACATTCAATCTCAAGTGCACGCCGGGCCTGATCGTTGTTGATGTCCATAATGTGGCAAGCAATGGTTTCTATACCGGCGGATTGAGCAATGAACCAGGATTGTTCCCCAGAAAGTATTTCATAGTCGGTACGTTTAGCCAGCTTAACCGGTCGTACCATAACAGGGGGAACCGCACCGATAGCGCGTGCTGAGCGGATCATGAACGAAGTAGGGTGGGGCAACCGGGCTCCTTTGGGTCGCTGCATACTAAGTATCAATTGATCAGTGTAGAGAAATTTAATCATTACCAAGCAAATATGTTGTCTTGAGACAACATT
>NZ_JBHNMF010000214.1:0-5401 GCF_048562965.1 Thiolapillus sp.
TAAAAAACTCTCCCGTGTTTAATGAAGCCGGTGACGTTCCGGCCTTGACCCGCCTGAATCAATAACTTCGAGAACCCGCATGATCTGGGTTTCTGATAGTTCTCCCTGTGTATCCAGATCGTCCATAATCTCGTTGAGCAGTTCCTGAGAACTAGAGCCCAGCTGCTGCTGTTCGGCCAGCTTGCCCAACAGTTTCCGAAGCTTGTTCAGACGGCCAACGTACGCTTTACCTTCCACCCGGTCGAACAGCAACCCAAACGCGTCTTCCGTAAAATCCGCCTGGAGGTTGATTCCCCGTAGCGCCATACGGATTGCTCTGTCCTGGCGCCAGCGCCACCAGAGCTGAAGCGGTTCGTATGAGCCTGTGAAACCGTCGAACCAGCGTAAGGTATTCATCTCAATGTCTTCCCAGAACATGACGTATGCGGAATCACCTTGATATCCCAGCTGTTGCATCAGTCCGCTTTCCCATTCCATGGCGATAGGCAACAAGTCCGGATGGGCGCTCAAGTTAATCAAAAACGAATCATTCGACATTTAATCGTTCCTCTCTAGTTTTCGGTATTTTCCCCCTTTATACCAAAGGACGCACAACATAACACACGCTTTTTTTGTATCCTGAATCATTGACGATATGGCGATATTTTCTCCAAAACGCGTGATTTTCCCTCTTTAGAGTTCATGACAGAGCCGTTCTTTTTTGTAGCATCCGCGCATGCTGTTCAATTCCGCCATATTCCTGTTCGTTTTTTTGCCTGCCGTTCTGTTTGGCTATCACCATCTGCAGCGTGCGGGACGCTTTGAATGGGCACTGCACTATTTGCTACTGGCATCACTGGTGTTCTACGCCTGGTGGAACCCCATCTACTTGGCGCTCATCATTGGCAGCATGGTGGTCAATTACCAATTGGGTGAGGCATTGCGCCGGCAGCGAAAACGCTGGCTATTGACACTTGGCGTGGCCTTCAACCTCATTCTCATCGCCATCTTCAAATATGCCGGCTTCTTTGCTCAAAGTCTCAACACATTGGGCGCCGACCTCCCCGTGCCCGAATTGGTCCTCCCGCTGGCCATTTCATTCTTTACCTTTCAGCAAATTGCCTATCTCGTGGAGGCCTGGCGAGGAACGGCCGATTCCGCGCCGCCTTTGCGATATGCCCTGTTCGTGGTGTTTTTCCCCCAGCTCATTGCTGGCCCCATCGTTCACTACAACGAAATGGTTCCGCAGTTTTCCCAGGCCGAGACACGCCGAACAACTACGGATGTCATGTTTGCCCAGGGACTCTTTCTGATCACCGCCGGTTTGTTCAAAAAACTCATCATTGCGGATTATTTGGCGACCTGGGCGGACCCGGTATTTGCGAATGCCTGTCAGGCCCTGTTCTTCGATGCCTGGGTCGGGGCGCTGGCCTACACTTTTCAGCTCTACTTCGATTTTTCGGGCTATTCCGAAATGGCAATGGGTTTGGCGTTGCTCTTCGGGTTCCGCCTCCCCAAGAACTTCGACTCCCCCTATCGCGCCCTCAATATCGCCGATTTCTGGCGACGGTGGCATATCACACTCGGGCGTTTCTTGCGGAACTACCTTTATATCCCGCTGGGTGGATCCCGGCATGGATTACCGCGTACCGTAATGACATTGATCGTCACCATGCTGTTGGGCGGGTTGTGGCATGGCGCCGGGTGGACGTTCGTGGCGTGGGGAGGGCTGCATGGACTCTATCTCGCCATCCATTACGTTTGGCGGCAGCTGCCGCTGCGCTTGCCGCCAGCTGCCGCCTGGTTGGTCACTTTCTTGTCGGTGATGGTCGGTTGGGTGTTGTTCCGGGCCGACTCCTTGGCGGATGCAAAACAGTTGCTGGTTACGCTGTCCGGGATCAACGGTCTGCACTTCCCAGAATCGCTCACTGCTGTTTTGCCAGAGAATCTTCCCATCATCACTTTCGCCCCCACTTCCCTCACCGTCGGGTTGGAGCCGCTTTTACTGGTTGTCCTGACCGTGTTTGTTGCCACGCAACCCAATGTCCATGAACTGTGGCAAGCCCGAGTACGCCCGAATTTGCGTTGGGCATTGGGTACCGCGGGACTTGCCAGTGTTGCTGTTTCTCAGTTGAGCAAACAATCGGTTTTTCTTTATTTCCAGTTCTGACGATGCCTCATTCACCCGCTTCCGATAACCCGCCGCCAGCTACCGGCACGCATTCCTGGCAACGCTGGAACCGGTGGGTGCTTTCCATTGTGATTGTCGTCGCTTTGGGGGTGGTGGGTATGAATGTGTTCATCGACCCTTATCAAGTCTTCCGGTTGGTCCCATACCGGAACGGTTTCACGCCAAACGAATTGGACAACAAATACATGTGGCTGAACAAGCACCCCGAACAGACAGAATTCCTCCTTCTGGGGTCATCACGGACAGGAATATGGGACCCCCGCTGGTTCGACCACAACGGCCAAAGAATCTCCTATAACTTCTCGAAACTGGCCGCCCGGCCCACCGATATCGCCCAGTTACTGCCAGCGCTCAAAGCCACCGGCCTGACGCCACGCCATATCATATTGGGTATCGATATTTTCCCTTTTCTGGAACACCCCGGTGACCGTGGCCCCGCACATTACCCGCCGCCTTTTATCAGCGGCGAATCACGCTTTACGTTTTTGGCCCGTTACTTTTTTCTCGCGTCCTTTGTCCCGTCGGCGCTGCGACTGAAACACGCCATGGCGGAACAACCGGAATTGCTGTTTGATTTTTCCACGGGGTTATACCGCACGCCCGGCCTGATAAGACGTCGCGCCAAGGACCCCGCTGCGTATGATGCCAAGGAATACGCCCCTATCAAAGCGCGTATTGCCGAACGGGCATTGTCGTCCAGAGAGCTTCATGCGCTGGATGAGATCGCTCAATGGTGTCACGACAACCATGTTGATACCCGGGTTTTCATTCATCCCCACCATCCGGTTATCCAGGCACAAGTAGGACAACATAACCTGGCTACACTGGCGGCCGAAGTCCAAAAGCGATTTCCGGATGCCTGGGATTTTACCCACGCCACCGATACCTGCGGCGCAGAAGCATACCTGGACAAAAAACACTACACCCCGGCGATTGCCCGCCAATTACAGAAAATTATTACTCAAAAATATCGAAACGTGCATTTTTCGTCGTTTTCACCTGCTTACTTCTGCTCATAAACCAGTAGCATGTAGGTTTCGTAATGAATGAACTAGAGGGCCTGTTCCGTCCCGCGCAGGCCAGCTATTACTGAACGGCGCGGGAATACTGGCAGGTGTTTGCCGCTCAACCTCGAGGCTTATTAACGTGAGTGCAGCTGAAAAAATCCAAGCTATGCTGGACAGGGACCAGCCCCAATCTTTGATTCCACCGCTTGCCTACAACCCTGATTCAGGATTGATTTTCCTGGACGGTGGAGCCATAGGCGCGTGTTTCATCGCGCCTTTGATGACCGGGGGCGACGACATTACCGCTTTGCGTCTGGAAACTGCTTTGGCGTCACAACTTCCCAAGGACTCATTTGTTCAAGTCAGCCTGCTGTCGACACGGGATATCGACCCGATACTGGAGCGATACCTGGCAGCTCGCCACGAGATTGAACAGAAGGGATTGACTGACGACCAGGAAGAAATTCTCCTCCGCTTGGTCGATGAGCGAATCGCCATGTTCCGTGAGGCCCTGGATAAAGATTTGATCAAGGGAACCGGAATCCGCACGAACCAGCCCATTCTATTGTTCTCCGTCAAGCTTCCGGCGTCACCAGAGGTATTGTCGGAGCAATATCCTCAAGAAAAATTGGACGAAACAGCCGAGTTGGTACACAAAATCACGGAAGCTGCCAAAAGTGCGGGGCTTGATCTCTATCAGCTCAATGCACAGGAATACACCACCTATTTACGGCGAGTATTCCACCCGTTTGCCCCCCTGGAGCGCTGGTATGACGATGACCGACTAATTCGTGACCAGGTGCTGGCGTCGGAAGACGATATTGAGGTCTTCAAAGAAGGGTTCCGCATCGGCGATACCTATGTGTCTGTTCTAGCCGTACAGCACCTGCCCAAACGGCTGTCATTGCTGCGCCTGGCTCATATCTCCGGCGATCCCAAGGGACTGGACAATCAGATATCCATTCCCTACATGGTGTCAACCACGATTTACTATCCCGACCAGGTGCATACGCGAAACATGGTCTTGCAAAAATCCACTGCCATCAATTACCAGGCGTTCGGCAATATGGCCAAGTGGGTGCCGAAAATCGGGTACAAGAAGGAAGGCATCGACATTCTTGTAAATTCGATGGAACAACAGAACATTCTTTGCCAGGTCAATATGTCTGTCGCGCTGTTTGCCAAAGACCGTCAAACACTTGCCCGGCAAACCGCCATGCTCAAGGCATATTACCACTCCCTCGGGCTCACCATGTCTGAGGAACGGTATATCGGGTTTCCCATGTTCTGGAACACCCTGCCGTTATTCCCCACCCCCGAATCCATCAAGAATACCCACCGTTACCACACCATGGGCATCAACCACGCGGTGCAATTCCTACCTGTGATCGGCGATTGGTCAGGAACCGGGGGCAAGGGCGCTATGCTTTTGAATTCACGGCGCGGCCAGCCGGCATTAACCGATCTCTACGATTCCAACACCGGTTATTCCGCTATTATTTCCGCAGAATCCGGCGGCGGGAAATCGTTTTTTGTACAACGACTCATTACTGATTACCTGTCTATCGGCGCAAAAGTCTGGGTCATTGATACCGGCCGTTCCATGTACAAACTGTGTCGTTTGCTACAAGGTTCTTTCATCGAGTTTTCAGAAACATCCAAAACCTGTCTAAACCCCTTCACGTTGGTCACCGACATCAAAGAGGAAATGGAGTTTCTGACCTCATTGATCGCCAAAATGGCGGCGCCGAATACCGGACTGGATGACCTGATGCTGGCAAAGATCCAGGAATCCATCGATGTCATCTGGGGAAAAATGGGGAATCAGATGACAGTGACAGACCTTCAGGAATATCTGGCCGTTCAAGAAGACCCCCGTTTGAGGGATCTGGCTTCGCAGCTTTACCCCTATACTCAATCCGGAAACCATGGAGAGTGGTTCGATGGCGATAACAACCTTGAATTCGACAATAATTTCGTCGTGTTGGAACTGGACGATCTCAAGTCCAAACCATCACTGCAGAAAGTAGTTCTGATGCAGCTGATCACCCGTATCCAGCAGGAAATGTTCCTTCAGCGCGACGGTCGGCCAAAGATTGTAATTATCGAGGAAGCGGGTGACCTGTTGACGGAAGAAAGCGCCAATTCCGGTGGCGGGGATCAGATGGTTGCCCGATTCCTGGCCAGCGGCTATCGCCGGGCTCGTAAAGTGCTGGGTTCCTAC
>NZ_JBHNMF010000215.1:0-5378 GCF_048562965.1 Thiolapillus sp.
TTATGTATCAATGCTTTAAGATCATAATTGTACCATCCTGCACCGGATTTCTCATCGTCTTTTTTCGGTTTTTCAATTGAATTTCAATGACTTGGCATTTATAGACGGGAACAAAGTAGGCCTCCGAACGCGGCGTCCAGTCATATGGGAGTCAAGTACGGAGCAGCAACGAGCTTGCGAAGTTGTTGCGTAGTGCTTGGTGACCAGGACGGCTGGGGCACAAATAGGTTGTCAAAGGCTGAGTCGATTTTGGGGACTGGGATGTCCCAAAATCTATCACGAGGCCGAAGACACGCTTGATCAATCCCTGTTTCTGAAAGTCGCCGCACGTCTCCGGCCCACATAAGTTCAACGGAGTGCTGCCCCGGCACGATGATAAACAATGGGGTAAGGGGAAGTTGTGTCTTCAGATCAGGAATTCACCTGAAAAAGCCTCCATTCCAGGGTTTCACCCTGTCAACGGCTCGAGTTCGGGGTTTTGAGGCCAATCGATAGGGCGTGATGAAATGTTCAGGCTAGGAGCCTGTCGGGTTGAATCCGAAAGGCTCCTGCGTTTCATAACATGCGCGGAATGCGCACCGTGAAAGTGGTGCCGCTTTCCGTATCCGATGTGACAGCCACACTCCCGCCATGGGCCTGAACCAGGCGCCGTACGATGGCCAGTCCGAGCCCTGTGCCGTTGGCCTTGGTGGTGAAGAAGGGCTCGAAAAGGTATTCCAGATTCTCCGGCGCTATGGGATCACCCCGGTTGGTGACGTCCACCTGAATCACCTTGTCAGTGTCTTTGCTGCGTACCCTGATGGTGACTGCTGAATTTGCCGTCGTTGCCTCGATGGCATTTCCCAACAGGTTGAGAAAGATCTGCAGAAGCCTGTCGGGATCTGCGTGCAGGGGCAATGTGTCTTCGGGGCAATCCAGTGCAATGGCAGCCTTGTGTTTTTCCGCCGGCGGCTTGCGGCTGGTGATGGCTTTTTCCAGTATGAGACAGAGATCTGTCGATTCCGTTTTCAGCGTCAGCGGGCGGGCGTACAGCAGGATGTCGGCCAGCAGGCGGTTGATACGGGCCATTTCCTGTTCGGCCAGCAGCAGGCGCTTGTGGGCGGCTTCAGGCAGTTCGGTGTTCTCGAAATAATCCAGGGCCATGCTCACGGTAGCCAGGGGAGTGCGGATTTCGTGGGCGATATCGGAGACGAACTGACCAATGGCGGCCAAGCGTGCGTGCTCAGCCAGCTTCAAAGTGCGGCTGAAACTCAGGGTGATGACCGTGGCCAGATTGGACAACAGCTGTGTATGCTCCTGCCCGTAGGCATGGGCCTGGCGGGTGGCGAACACAAGCACGCCGGGGATGGGGCTTTGGGAGGTGACTGGAAGGAAGATGGCGTCCCGGCGCTGCCGGTCGGTAAGCACCTGCAGGAAGCGGTAAGAGGAGCTCAGTTGTGCAACCTCCTGGATATCGGGAATATGCAGGGGTTCGCCGCTGTTAAGGCATTGCTCCAGCAGCGTGTCCTTCAGGGGGAAATGCAGAATGCCCAGTTCTTCGGGAACGCCGTCACTGTAGGCCCGTTCCAGCTGAATCTGTCCGTCCGTGGATACGAACAGCACGCCCACCCAGTCCAGGGGCAGCAGTTCGGGAAAGGTATGGGAAACGAATTCCAGGGTCTCGTTAAGGTCACTGCCCTCCTGCAGACGCGCTGTCAGCTTGAAAAGGGAATTCAAACGTGATGACAGCTGATTGAAGGACAGGGCCAGGAAACCGATTTCATTGTTTGCCGTAACCGGCATCCGGTAGCTGAAATTGCCTGCCGAGGCCTGCCGGAAGCCCTCGGCCGAACCGCTCAGGGGGCGCAGTACCTGGCGATAGAACCAGAGCATGATGCCGATAGCGATGATCAGGGCCACGGCGAAGGAAGCCCGGATGATGATGTTGGTTTCCCGCGTGCGTTGCTGTATGTCCTCATCGAGCGCTTTGAGCAGGTTGCGCGTTTTCTGCAACAGTTCGGGGTTGCGATCCACGATCAGCTTTGCCGCATCCGCAAGATGCGGCATTTTGTCCGGGCCCATGACCTTGTCCAGGTCGAGCATGAATTTCTTCCAGTAATCTTCCAGCTCATAAGCGGCATCCAGTGTGTTTTCGCTCAGTACCGGGTTCATGGGTTCATGGATTTCCAGCTGACGCTGAAAATCACCGCTGGAAAAGGCTGCGCAGATATCGTCGAACTGCCCGGTGATGTTCATCAGATCCTGGTAGTAGAGACGCAGGTCACGGGTATAGGCCGCACTGTCCTGGGGCGTGTTCTTTTCGTAGTTCATGGCCTGCATGGCCATGTGCTGGGCAGTGGCCTGAAGCTCTCCTGCCAGGCGCAGCAGAGCGCCCTGGGTACGCTGCTCGTCCAGTATCTTGAGCGTGTGCATGCTGAAAAAGCTGAACAGGGCGATCAGCGCCAGCAGGGCAATGCCAATCTGAAATTTGAGCGTGTGGGTGAATTTCAAATGTCGACTCCATTTTTTTCAGCAGCGCCTAGAGTATGCCAGTAAAATACAACGTTTGGCGGCTGCACGGATAATTCTGGTCGCTGTAACTGAGTTCATGACCATGAATCTTTCAGACCTGAACGAATTATTGAGCATCCGCGACTGGGTACGCTGGGGTGCCAGCCGCTTTGGTGAGGCCGGGCTGTTTTTCGGTCATGGTACAGACAACGCATTCGATGAGTCTCTGGCATTGGTGCTGCATGCCCTGCATCTGGATCACAGCCTGCCCCGGGATTTTCTCGACACCCGCCTGACCCGGCAAGAGAAGGAGCGGGTGCTGGACTATCTGCAACGGCGTATGGAAGAGCATGTGCCCGCTGCCTACATCACCCATGAGGCGCATTTCGCCGGGCTCAGTTTCTACGTCAATGAAAACGTGCTGGTGCCGCGTTCGCCTATCGCTGAACTGATCGAGTCAGGATTCGAGCCCTGGCTGCAGGCGGATGCTGATTTGCAGGTGCTGGACCTGTGTACCGGCTCCGGCTGCATTGCCATCGCCTGCGCACACTATCTGCCTCATGCGATGGTGGATGCCTCGGATATTTCTCCTTCGGCACTGGAAGTGGCCCGGGTAAACGTGGAACGACACCAGCTGCAGGATCAGGTGAACCTTTACCGCTCGGATCTGTTCGAAGAATTGCCGGAGCAGCAGTATGACCTGATCGTCAGCAATCCTCCCTATGTCAGCATGGAGGAAATGCAGGCCCTGCCGGATGAGTTTCAGCATGAGCCCGCGCTGGGGCTGGAAGCGGGCGAGGATGGTATGGATATCGTGGCACGGATACTCTGCGAGGGGCTTCGTTACCTCAAGCCGGGTGGTATCATGATCGTTGAAGTGGGTGACAGCATGGGGCATTTGATGGCCCGCTACCCGCAAGTACCTTTTTTATGGCTGGATTTCGAGCGGGGAGGGCATGGTGTGTTCCTGCTCACCGCCGAACAGCTGCAACAGTATGAAGAGTTTTTCCTGGAGGAATGTGAATCATGAGTCTGCGTCGCGCAAAAACCGCGGATGAATATGTCGAGTGGATCAAGAATGCCGTGTTCGAGGCCAAGGATCTGAAAGACTGCTTCATGTTCGAGATCGAGGACATGACACGCTTTCCTTCCTGGGTCGAACCCCTGGAACAGAGCATCAGGCAGGTACACCAGTCCATGGTGGATGGCACCTATCACTTCGGGCGGGAGGATCTGCCCTTCATGGATATCCTCTATCGCTACGGTGATCAGATTCCTTATCATACCCTGCTCAAACAGATCAACGAAACCCATCGCAAGGGGCTGGAAGTCGATGAAGATGAATGACGTTCTGCCCGTTTCAACCGGAAAAGCCTAATGGAACAGCAACTCATACTGG
Source organism: Thiolapillus sp. (assembly GCF_048562965.1). Classification (NCBI taxonomy): domain Bacteria; kingdom Pseudomonadati; phylum Pseudomonadota; class Gammaproteobacteria; order Chromatiales; family Sedimenticolaceae; genus Thiolapillus; species Thiolapillus sp. The sequence goes on from NZ_JBHNMF010000215.1 coordinate 3,890, forward strand.
ATGACGCCCTGATAGCCAAGTACGATCAGAGCGGTCCCCGTTATACTTCTTACCCCACGGCGGTGCAGTTTCACGATGGCTTTACGGCCGAAAACTACGCCACCATTGCCAGGCAGACCAATGCCAGCGGCCGTCCCCTGTCTCTGTATTTCCACATACCCTTCTGCGATACGATCTGCTTTTATTGTGCCTGCAACAAGGTAGCTACCAAGGATCGCAGCAAGGGTGACGAGTACCTGCAGCGCCTGTACCGCGAAATCGCCCTGCAGGGCGAACTTTTCGATCGTGACCGCCCTGTGGAGCAACTGCACTGGGGTGGTGGTACGCCGACCTTCATCAGCCACGCGGAGATGCGCCAGCTGATGAAAGTGACAGGCGAGCATTTCCACCTGCTGGATAATGACCAAGGTGAATATTCCATCGAGATCGATCCCCGCGAGGCCACTGCCGAAACCGTCGCCGTGCTGCGGGATATCGGCTTCAACCGCATGAGCCTGGGGGTACAGGATTTCGATCCCCAGGTGCAGAAAGCGGTCAATCGCATCCAGAGTGAGGAAGAAACCCTGGCAGTGCTGAATGCAGCCCGTGCGGAAGGTTTCCGTTCGGTGAGCATCGACCTGATCTACGGGCTGCCGCATCAGACCCGTGAAAGTTTCTCGGCCACCCTGGACCGGATCATCGAGGTCGGCCCGGATCGCCTGTCCGTTTTCAACTATGCCCACCTGCCGCAGATCTTCAAGCCCCAGCGCCGCATCGAAGTGAACGAACTGCCGCCGCCGGAAGTAAAACTGGAGATTCTTCACATGACCGCCAGCAAGCTGGCCGATGCCGGTTACGTCTACATCGGCATGGATCATTTCGCACGGCCGGATGATGAACTGGCCGTCGCCCAGCGGGAAGGTACTCTGTACCGCAATTTTCAGGGTTATTCCACCCATGCCAACTGCGATCTGATTGGCATGGGCATCACCTCCATCGGTTCGGTGGGCAATTGCTACACGCAGAACATCAAGGAGCTGGATGCCTACTATGAACGGATCGATGCAGGGCAGTTGCCCGTGTTCCGCGGCATCGAGCTGAGCAAGGATGATGAGCTGCGCAGGGATGTGATCACACAGCTTATCTGTCACTTTGCGCTGGATTTCCATGCCGTGGAAAAGCGCTGGAACATCGATTTCAAAACCTACTTCGGTACGGAGCTGAAAAGCCTGCAGAACATGGTGGAAGACGGCCTGCTGGAAATCAGCGATGCAGGCATAAAAGTCATGCCCGTGGGACAGATGCTGATCCGCAATATCTGCATGGTGTTTGATGCCTATCTGAAGGACAGCAAAGGCCAGCGTTTTTCAAAAGTTATCTAGTCAACTAGAGGGCTCTTCCCCTGATTGAGTGGGCGCCCATCATCTAGTAATCCCATCAGGGTAAAGATCCAACCCGCCGAGATGGAAGTAAATGGCATTGGCAAACCGCTCTTTATTGCGGAAGCCTC
>NZ_JBHNMF010000216.1:0-5359 GCF_048562965.1 Thiolapillus sp.
CACCTATGAAGAGAAGGATGACGATGATCAGTCGTTGGCTGACCGCGACCGCCCGCCGATTCCGAATACCTACCAGGTAGAGCGCACCGGTATTCGCGGCAAGAAGAAAGAGCGCCTGACTGCTCTTTGTCACTTGCGTGATATTGCCATTGACCTGGTGGCGCTGCAAACCACCTGGGACAACGACGAAGACGAGGTGGCGCGTCAGCGCTACGAAACACTGCAAGCAAAGTTAAACGCTGAGTATGATGAATTCGTAGAGAAATATGGCTTGGTCAGCCAGCGCACCAACCATATTGATTTCCTGGATGATCCACAGGTGGGGCGCGTACTGTCACTTGAGAAGGAGTATAACCCCAAAACAGAGACAGCCGCCAAAGCGGATCTGTTTAGCAAGCGGGTAATCTACCCCCCCCGACCACAAGAGCCGGAAAGCGTTGAAGACGCTTACATGCAGTGCCTGGCGGAATATGGGCGCATTGTCCCCAGCTTCATCGAAGAGATGGCAGAAGGGTTAGTGCCAGATGAACATGAAAGCGCCATCTCCTACCTGCTTCACAAGGAGCTGGTATTCCTTGATCCGCAAAGCCTCAACTATGAACCGTCGTTCTTGTACCTTTCCGGCAATGTGGTGGAGAAACTGGAGGCAGCCCAAGAGGCAGGCGAAGCCTTTAACGACAACATCCGGGCGCTCGAAGCGGTTCAGCCGGAACCCCTGACCGCCGATCAGGTCCAGGTACGCCCCGGGATGACGTGGATCACCCCCGAGGAGGTGACTGAGTTTGCCCGGGAACTGTTCGATACTAAGCACATGGGGGACAACGCCGGTGAGATGGTCTATTCCGAGGCGACGGGCTTGTGGTCTGCGCGAGTGGCCTCGGGCGTCAAGTCCAGTACCAAGTGCCGGATGGATTACGGCACGCCACGCCGTAACGCATGGAACCTGCTCGAATCAATCTGTAATAGCAAGCCTATTGAGGTAAAGGACACGGTAGAAAATGCCGATGGTTCTCGCAAATCCGTACTGAATCTTGAAGAAACCCTCAAGGCACAAGATAAGGCGACCCTGATTCAAGAGGAATTCCGCCACTGGTTGTTCTTCAAGGACAGCGAGCGAGGGGAAAAATTGCTTGCCCGTTATAATCGGCTGAAGAACGCGACGGTGGACACCCAATGGAATGGCAGCCACCTGACATTTCCGGGGAAGAATCCGGATATTGAACTGCGCTCATCCCAGGTCAATGCCGTCTGGCGTTATATCCTCGATGGCAGAGTGGTACTGGCCCACGAGGTGGGGGTTGGAAAAACCTTCACCATGATTGCCGCCTCGATGGAAGCCAAGCGGATGGGGCTGCAGAACAAGACCTTCATTGTTGTGAAAAACAACACCCTGATGCAGTTCGATGCCGCGATACGGACGCTGTACCCCAACGCAAAAGTTACCACCGTCAATAAGCTGAAAACCGGCTCGAAAAAAGAGCGCCAGCGTTTCCACGCCACCATTGCCTATAACGATTGGGACATTGTGCTGGTGCCACATTCAGTATTTGAGCGCATTCCTGCCCCCAGGGAGTTCGTAGAAGCCTCCATCAGGGAAGAGGTATCCAATGCCATGGCGGCCATGACGGATGCAGAGAGCAGCGACGCGCCCCGCTTTGAAATCAGCCGCTACAGAACCAAAGTCAAGCAGCTGGAGGCGCGACTGAAAAGACTGGCAGCGGATGAAAAGAAGGATGAGGGATTCAATGTCAAAACACTGGGGATGGACGCCCTGTTCATTGATGAGGTGCATAACTACAAGAGCCTCACCGATAAGGTATCTAGTCAGCGCGCCCTGGATATGCGAATCAAGGCCGACTGGCTGCGCGACAACCGAGGGGACCACAAAGGCGTGCTTACCGCATCAGGCACGATCATTTCCAATGAACTGGGGGAAATCCACGTCCAAAGCCGCCTGGCGCAGCCAGATGTTCTGGTACGCCAGGGCGAATACTCGTACAGCGCATGGGTATCCAACAACGTCCATACCGTCAACGTATTTGAACCTGCTCCAGGAGGAGACGGGTTCAAAATGCGAGGGCGTGAGCGCCTGATCAACGCGCCGGAAACCATGGCGGCCTTCCGAGAGCATGTTGATGTAGTGTTCGCAGATGACGTGGGCATTCCGCGCCCCGAACTGGAAAACATCAAGCATGTTGCAGAAATGACGCCGCTGCAGGACAGCCTGCGCGACAATTTGGTGAAGCGGGCGAAAACCCCCTCAAAAGAGGACAATATCCTGAAAATCATGGGGGACGGCATTCGCATGTCCCTCTACCCTCCGCTTATGACCGGAGCGGATGCGCCGCCCAGTCTTCACAATATCGATGACTCCAAGATCGGGCTGATGATGGACGAAGTTATTGGCGCCTATGAAGCGCATGCCGAAATGCGTGGGTCACAATTGGTTTTCTGTGATTTGGGTGTGCCAGGTGGCAGCTCTGAGTACAACATTCACCAGCTTATCAAGGAACACCTGATGATGCGGGGGATCCCTGAAGGTGAAATCGCCTTTGTCCATGATGCAAAAAATGATCGGGCCAAGTCGGAACTGTTCGCCCGCGTCAACGCGGGCGAGGTGCGCGTCCTCCTGGGCACTACCGAGCGAATGGGGGAGGGGACCAACGTCCAGGAACGCTTGTCCGACATTCATGTGCTGGTGCCGCCATGGAAGCCCTCTCTCATCGAGCAGATACGCGGGCGGGGACATCGCTTTGGTAACCTACATGACCGAGTGAAGATGCACCTGTACTCGACCAAGGGATCTCTGGACACCTTCATGTACTCCACCCTGCATAACAAGGCTGTGGCTTTCGGGGCGTTGTTGCGCGGCGATAAATCACTGCGCGAATATGGCATGGAAGCGGATATGACCTATGCCGAAGTTCTGGCTGCAACCACGGATAACCCCCTGATCAAGGACAAGATGGAAACCGAACACGCCTTGACTGAGATGCAGGCTCGTCGGCGCGGTTTTGAGCGCACAGTCATGCAGGCAAGGAGTGAAATGGCCTTTTACAAGGATATCTTGCAAGAAACCCGCGAGAAAAGCGAGCAGACCATGCGCATCCCCAAGGTGAACTGGGGCGAACGCGATACCGCGGAAAATGGATGGGTGGTAGAGATCAATGGGCACCCCCATCGGCTGGTTAAAAAGAAACTGGTTAACCTCGGTGAGCAACAGGAACTCATTGAAGGTGAGCCGCTTTCACCGCAAATGCCCAGGCAGGAACTTTATGGCATCGTCAAACTGTTCGGTACGGGGGTAATCGAGTCCATCACCTGTCACGGTGCGAAAGTTACCATAGATCCGACCCGGGTTGCCTCCTGGGTGCTGCACGATGAGCAGGGTAATCCCATCACGGGATATCAGAACGGGGCGGATATCGAACATGCGTTGTGGAGCCGCGACAATAAGGTTGCTGCTTTGGCTGACCAGGAACAAGCGGCCAGTGAGAAAATTGAACAGTGCCGCCCCCATACAGAAGGCCGCTGGAACGGTGAAAAAGAGTACGCCGAACTCCAGAAGAAGTGTCGGATCATCGATCAGCTTATCGAAAAGGGGATTACCGATCCCAATGCACTTGAGCAGGCGCTTTTGACAGGTAAGGTGCCCCCCGCCAATGCAACCGCCATGCCGATGGCGCAGTCGGCATAATCAATATCCCTCATCCGGCTGCGCGCCGATTAACAGATGCTAACTCGATGATAAACAATGGTGGCGCGCCAGGATGGGAAGCTGTTATAGTATATATTATGCAGGGTTTCAAAAGGAGGAACAGAGCCATGGCAGAACCCCATAGTGAGCATTCTTACCCACATTTAGAGGCAAACTTTGATCTGGGTATTTTGCCCAGGCAGCGCACCAGCCTACAGCCGGATAAGGCGGGGGACCTACAGATCGCAGTCCTGATGATTGTGACGGCAATACGGGATTCATTGATGGCCTTTCGGCTGGTTGAGATCAATAGCCTGCCGAAGGGCCAGAAAACACGAACGCTGCGGCGGCGGAAGGCGCGACTGGAAGAGCAGCGCACCGCCAGGGAGTGGCTGGATAACCCGGACAGCGGATGTCTGTCTTTGCGAACGTGCTTCTCCCTCATATCGGAAGCATGGGAGGAACACTACAATTATATTGTGGATTTCGATGAGTTTCACAAAGGGGTTATCGAAGAGCCCCGAAGAATTCTCAGCTTGCTTCGTATGTGGATTGAGCAATGAAGAAAACAAGTATTTACACCGTGCCAGCCTTCATGCTGTTGGCCAGTTCCACCCTTTCATCTGCTGTTATATCCCCCGGAGGAGCACAGCGGGACACACGGGGATTTAATACCCGACAGCCGCCTTCTTATTCAGCAGTAGCCGAACCCGAGAACCACCGCAAATCAGTGGTGCTTACCCCCAAGAAAACAGATCCACCGCCGATCTATGGCAAGATCAAAGCGTCGGCTGGCGACATCATCCCCGCCATTGTTTGTGTAGACCATGTTTCTATTGTCGGGCACGCAAAAAGCATCCCCCGAAGCGCGTCCTTCGTCACGCAAAACTGCTTTACCAAGGGGGTCAATATCATGGTGGCGGCCAGTGATGGCACCACCAAGCAGGTGAAAGCCGCGCACAAGGCGCTGGTAGAAACACTAAATCGACTTTTTGATGGACTCGGTGCTTCGTTTGCCACCACCATGAAAAATTTCGGGGCGGCCCAGGATCGTGCGTTTATGGAGCGGGCGGTCGGAGAAACCAGGCGCCTGGGATCAGACTGTGAAACCCCGGACCTGGCCAATGCCCTGTTTGCAGGTGAAGCGGACATCAACCGCCGCATTGTGCTAAACGGATACCGGGCGAACATTCACAACAACAGCGCCAGCACACCTAGTGGTGCGGTCAAGCGCATGTTCGCCAATCAAGCCAAGCGCAGCGAAGTGCTCCAGGATCTCCAGCCGGAAGGGGGGGTGAATGACCCGGACAAACGCCTGCTGGCCGCAGAACTGATATTTCGCACAGGCACATCATTGCCGGATGATGCGGACGTACACTCGGCTGTGGTCGATTATGTCAGCGAGCTGACCAATCCTACACCATCCCCGGCGCTCCCCAAGGAGCTGGTGGAGAAGGTGACAGGAAAGACGGTGCAATCATCTGGTAATGCGTATTCGCCTGAAGTCTCTGCCGCAGTACAGAAATACCACGCAGTCCGCACCACAAAGAATGATCGCCTGGCCCTGGCGCAGCAGACCCTGTTCCAGATCAGCGAGGACAACATCGCGTCTATCGAGGCCACGGATGAACTCAATACGATCTGGAAAAACATGGGGGGAAT
>NZ_JBHNMF010000217.1:0-5331 GCF_048562965.1 Thiolapillus sp.
AGGGCTGATTGTTTGGCGCTTACGTTAAGTTCGGTTTCATGTTTCCTGTTGTCTGCGGAATTCCCCGGCGCATAATCAAGAAAACGAATTGTTGTCATGGTCTAAACTTGATGTACAAACAACAAGGAGAGAGAACATGTCCCCAAGAGTTTTTATCCTGTGTTTGCTGTTGGCCCTGTCGTATGAAGGCCTAGCCGGCAAGCGCGTCAATACCCCCTATGAAGACCCGAAAGCGGTTTTTGATTATTATTTCGATGATCCCCGCCATATCAACAGCGCCCTGTTCTGGGTACGGTCCTACATGAACCCCCTGATGGAAGCGCCCTACAACCTTGCGCCCGAGTTCATGGATATCGTTGTGGTGATTCACGGTACAGAGATCGTGACTGTGGCCAAGGCTAACCAGAAAAAATACGCCGAAGCCGTGGGTCGGATGGGCTATTACGCCAGCCTGGGTGTAAAGTTCCGTGTTTGTGGTCTGGCCGCGGCCGACTATGGGTACAGGGCTGAGGATTTCCAGGATTTCATCGAGGTCGTGCCATCCGCCATAACCGAACTGGGCCATTGGCAGCAGAAAGGCTATGCATTGCTCACACCCGCTATTCTGGACAAGAAGTTTTCTATCGAGGAAATTCGTTGAAACGCTCCTGAAAAAAAGAGGATGATGCCGCTGTTTTCTTGAGGTGCTCGGGCGCCATTTCTGGTTTTTTCCGGGGCTCCGAAATACTCTGCGAACAAGGGTAACTGTGGTATCTTAAAGCCGATTCATGGTTGTCTTTCCGGAGTTACTTCAAAGCTGATGGTCAGCACTGTTTCCCATCTTCCCGAAACCGGCAGTCTGGGCCAGGAGCATTTGACGGCCTGGCTTGCCGCCCTGGCCGGGCATCGCAGCCGGCAGGAGATCCATGCCATTTCGCAGGCCCTGGATATTGTTCACCAGGTGCATGACGAAGAGCCTACCTTCGGCGGCATGCAGCATCAGCTGGCGCTGGTGCAGACGGCGGATATTCTCTATCAGCTGAACCTGGATACCGAGGCGCTCATCGCCGCCTTGCTTTCGGATCTGCCCAATGCCGAACTGGAACTGGCCGCGCCTTTTGGAGAACGCGTCCAGACCATGATCCGCGACCTGGTGCGCATCCGCACCGTGGCGGTAACGGGAAGCAGCGACACCAGCGAGAAACAGAGTGAAAACCTGCGCCGCATGCTGCTGGGGCTGGCGGATGACGTGAGGGTGGTGCTGATCGTACTGGCCAAGCGCCTGCAGCTGATGCGGGTGATAGGCGACCTGGACGCCGAAGACCAGCAGCGCATCGCCGATGTCACCCAGCGCCTTCATGCGCCCCTGGCCAACCGCCTGGGCATCTGGCAGATCAAGTGGGAGCTGGAAGACCGTTCCCTGAGGGTGCTGCATCCCAATGCCTATCGGCAGATCGCCAATGCACTGGAGGAAAAAAGGGAAGAGCGGGAGCACTTCATCGAACAGGTGATCGCCCGTCTGGAGAAGCAGTGCAAGGAGCACGGCATCGCGGCTGAGATCAGTGGCCGTCCCAAGCACATCTACAGCATCTGGAAGAAGATGCAGCGCAAGGGTGTGGATTTTACCGAGATCTTCGACGTACGCGCCGTGCGGGTGCTGGTGGATACGGTCGCGCAATGCTACGAGGTGCTGGGCATGGTGCACGGTGACTGGCAGCCTATTCCCAGGGAGTTTGATGATTACATTGCGCACCCCAAGGAAAATGGCTACCGTTCCCTGCATACCGCCGTGGTGGGGGATGACGGCAAGCCGCTGGAGGTCCAGATCCGTACCCGCGAGATGCATGAACACGCCGAGTGCGGCGTGGCGGCGCACTGGCGCTACAAGGAAGACGGCAAGGGGGATGCGGAACTGGAACGCCGTATCGAGTGGATGCGGGCCTGGCTGGAAGAACCGGGAGAAGCCTCCGCCGAAGAGGTCGATGCGGAATTCGAAGCACAGCGTATCTACGTGCTCACACCTGACGGCAAGGTTGTGGAACTGCCTCGTGGCGCCACTGCCGTGGATTTTGCCTATGCCATTCACAGTTCTGTGGGGCACCGTTGCCGTGGTGCCAAAGCCGACGGAAAGATGATCTCCCTCACCCAGCCCCTGGAGAGCGGACAGACCGTCGAAATCATCACCGCCAAGGAAGGGGGGCCCAGTCTCGACTGGGCCAACGCCAGCTCGGGCTACGTGGTGACTTCCCGAGCGCGCAACCGCATCCGGCACTGGTTCAAGCGGCAGGGTTACGAACAGCATGTGCAACTGGGCAAAGCCAGTCTGGACAAGGAAACTGCTCGTCTCGGTGTCGGCAAGCCTGATCTGGAAGCCCTGCTGCCCAAATACAATTTCAAGTCCGTGGACGATCTGTACGCAGCCATTGGCCGGGGCGAGGTCTCTGCCACCCAGATCGCCAACCTGCAGATCGACACCAGCCGGGACGACGAGGAAATCACGGCCAGGGCCGACAGGCGGACATCCCGCCATACGGGCAAGGCCGGTCAGGTGGTGGTTCAGGGGGTGGACGATCTCATGACTCACACGGCCCGCTGCTGCAAGCCCGTGCCCTACGATCCCATCGTCGGTTACATCACCCGGGGACGGGGGGTGACCATTCACCGGGAAGACTGCAAGGTGGTCAGGCGGTTGCGCGAGGAACAGGCGGAGCGGCTGATTCCCGTCAGCTGGAGCGAGGATCAGCCCATGGGTACGTTTCTCGTGGATGTACAGATCTACGCCCATGACCGCAAGGGACTGTTGCGCGACATCAGCTCGGTGTTCTCCAATGAAGAAGTGGACGTACTGGGGGTAAAAACCCATACCGACCGGAAGAAGGAGATGGCGAACATGAGGTTCACTGCAGAAGTGACGGACATGGCCCAGCTCAGCAAGGTTCTGGAGAAGCTGGCACAGATACCCGATGTGCAGGAAGTTCGCCGGCAGACCTGATCAGGCCAGCAGGGCCACGGTCTTGGCTTGAGCGTACACAGATTTTCCGGGTTGCAGTTCGAGCAATGCTGCCGATTTGCGCGTGATGCGGGAAAGCTGGGGGATGCCACCCACCTGCAGTTTCACGGTCACCTGGGAATCGCCGGTTGGCACGATTTCGTCCACGATGGCGGGAAAGATGTTGAGGATGCTGGTGTCCGTCTGCCGCGCCAGGGTCAGGCTCACGTCGCGGGCAATGACCCGCAGGCGCACCACGGTCCCAACAGCCAGGTCTTTTCTTGCTACCGTGAACCTGCCGCCAGGGAAATCCAGATAGGTGAGGGCGTAGGTGTCATCGTGTTTGGCGACACGGGCTTCAATGAGTGCTTCGGCATCGTTACCCCGGGCCAGGGGCAGGTCCACGCGGGTCAGCATGTCGGGGGAATGGCTGACGTAGATCACGGGAATATCCAGGCGGGCATGCAGCGATTCCAGGTGGGGCAGGATCTCCTGCTTGCGGAGTACATCGAGGGCGGCCAGCGGCTCATCCATGAGCAGCAGTTTGGGGCTGACGGCCAGCGCCCGGGCAATGGCCGCCCGCTGGCGTTCGCCGCCGGAAAGCTGCCGGGGCTTGCGCATCAACAGCTGGCCGATATCCAGCAGATCGACGGCATTGTCCAGGGACACCCTGCGCTGATCCGCCGGTACCCGCCTGAGCCCGTATTCCAGGTTTTTCCGTACGTTCAGGTGGGGGAACAGGCTGGCTTCCTGAAAGACATAACCCAGTGGCCGCCGGTGGGGCGGTAGGAAACAGTCCCCGTCCTGCCATACCTATCCACCCATCCGGAGTACGCCCCTGGCCTTTGGCTGCAGCCCGGCGATGGCGCGCAGCAGGGAGGTCTTGCCGCATCCAGAAGGTCCGAACAGGGCGGTTATGCCTCTGGCGGGAATCCCGAGATCCACGTCGAGAAGAAAACCTTCCTTCTCCAGTTTCAGGCTGACCTGAATACTCATTGCTGCGCCACGGCAAAACGGCGGTTGACGGCATACACCAGGATCAGCATCAGGAAGGCCAGCAGCAGGCCGGCGGACAGCAGGTGTGCCTGGCCGTATTCCAGTGACTCGACATGGTCATAGATGGCGATGGACAGCACCTGGGTCCTGCCGGGTATGTTGCCGCCGATCATGAGCACCACCCCGAATTCGCCCAGGGTATGGGCAAAGCCCAGCACCGCGGCAGTGAGAAAACCGGAATGTGCCAGGGGCAGGGTGATGGTAAAGAAACGGTCCAGGGGGGAGGCCCGCAGGGTGGCGGCCACTTCAAGGGGGCGGTCGCCGATGGCGGCAAAGGCATTCTGCAGGGGCTGGATTACGAAGGGCATGGAATAGAGCACGGAGCCGATGACCAGACCGGTGAAGCTGAAAGCCAGAGAGGGACCGCCCAGGGATTGTGACAGGCTGCCCAGAGGCCCGTTGGGGCCAAGGCTGATGAGCAGATAGAAGCCCAGCACCGTCGGAGGCAATACCAGGGGCAGGGCGATGAGCGCTTCGAGAAGGAACTTGAAACGCCATTTGCTGCGGGCCAGCCACCAGGCCAGGGGTGTACCCAGAAGCAGCAGGATGACGGTGGTCAGCCCCGCCAGCCTCAGGGTGATGAACAGGGCGCTGATATCGGCGTCGCTGAGGCTCATGGCAAGTCGTAACCTGAGTCGCGGATGAGCGCTTTCACTTCATTGCTCCGTACGAAGGCTGCAAATTCCCGGGTGGCTTTTGAAGGCTTGAGTACCACCGCCTGCTGTTCGATGGGCGAATAGAGGAGGGTGGGAACGGCCCAGTGGGAACCGGGCGCCGGTGGCCCGGCTCGTTTGATCTGTGACCAGGCGACAAGGCCCAGTTCGGCATTGCCGCTTTTCACGAACTGGAAAGCCTGGCCGATGTTCTCACCACGCACGGTGCGGGGCTGCAATCTCTGCCACAGGCCCAGCGCCTGGAGTACCTCCCTGGTGGCCTTGCCGTAGGGCGCCAGCCGTGGGTTGGCCATGGCCAGGTGTTTGAAATCGCCCTGCTCGAGGATCTTTCCCTGTGGATCGACGTAAGCAGGCAATGGACTCCAGAGCACCAGTTTGCCCAGGGCGTAGGTGAAGCGGCTGCCGGGCTGGGTGAAACCTTCCGATTCCAGCAGTTCCGGCCGCCGGCTGTCTGCCGCGAAGAACAGATCGAAAGGCGCGCCGTGGCGGATCTGTGCATACTGCTTGCCGGTGGCGCCGACGCTGATATGAACCTTGTGGCCGGTAGCCGCTTCGAATCTTTTTGTGATGGTTTTGAGCGTGCCGGCAAAATTGCTGGCCACGGCCACGGCCACGGCCACGGCCACGGCCACG
>NZ_JBHNMF010000218.1:0-5324 GCF_048562965.1 Thiolapillus sp.
CAAATGATGAGAAAACGACATTGCGCCGAAAGGAGATTAGAGCGGCCATTGCAGGCTCCCTGGGGGACTTCCAGGCTGGCGATAAATTGCAGATCCATGAAGAGATCACGCTGATAAAAAAGGCTTTTTGCAATCCACGGTGTAAACCCTAGCTTTTTTGGGTGTTTGCATTATAGGGTTGGAATCGACACATTCGCTGCCAGCCATGGAGAGCGAAGCGAAGGCTGGTAGACCCCAGTAGCCGCGAGGCCGCACTGCTTACCCGTCGTGCGCATAGCGCCAGAGGGGAAGCAAAGTAGGCATCCAAACGCGGCGTCCAGTCATTGGGAGGCAAGTACGGAGCAGCAACGAGCTTGCGAAGTTGTTGCGTAGTGCTTGGTGACCAGGACGTCTGGGGCACCAATAGGTTGTCAAAGGCCGAGTCGATTTTGGGGACTGGGATGTCCCAAAATCTATCACGAGGCCGAAGACACGCTTGCTACAATACAGAAAGACGGCATCAGCATCTTGATCGGCGGACACCGAATGACGTGTACTATGAGGAGGCAGCCAGAAAGGTGGCCTGAATCAGGAAAACACTTATTGCACTGTCCAATAATTGGGGTCCACTTCTCAACGGGAAGCGTGTTGTTGAGGAGCCGTGTGCGTGAGTAGCGCAAGCACGGTTCTGTGAGGGGTGTGGTGATGCGACAGTACGGAGAGGATATTGCGGCACCGGTGGGAAACCAGCCGGCAAACAGAGAATGCCAACACGATCCTAACCTGTTGTGGAGCCCATCTACTCGACCGTTTGTCCGGCATAGGGGGAATTGGGTCAAGATTATCGAAAAACGATGCTTTACCCTCAAAAAGGCAATCAAATTCCATTCCCAAGTGGAAATAGTGGGAAAATCGATGGCTTTTTCAATAGCCTGTTAGAATTGTCGGTCCCGATGAAATCTACGGAAAGAGGAACTATGTATCTGTAAATGCACCGGTTGCCAGGGCCTGTCTCGGCAAGTGTGAAGGTGATGAAGTGCTTGTTCGAACATCAGAGTCCAGCAAAGCATGGGAGATTGAGCATATAAGATACGATTTACCGCAACTATAGTTCACTGATTCAATAGAATCTCGGACATATTATCGAGTTTGGCTTTTACTGATTGCCACTCTGGCATAAGCAAGCCAAGCAGTCTGTAAAAATTTTGGCTGTGATTATGCTCCCGTAAATGACAAAGCTCATGCATTATGACGTAATCAATGCAGTCGCAGGGTGCTTTTACAAGGTGAGAGTTAAGAATAATATCACCTTTGGGTGAGCAGCTACCCCATTGTCGTTTCATGGTCAGTAGACGAACCTTTGGAGGTGATTCTCGTACCCACGGCACCTGTTCAATTAGTAAGTCCAGCCGGCGCCGAAATGTGGTTTTTGCATGTGCCTTGTACCATTCCCAAAGCAACTCTTTAACTGCATCGGGTGATTTGTTTGGTGTCGATACCTTAAGGCAACCTCTCAGTAACTTTACTTCTGCTGCCAACCGTGGCGCATGATTGACTTTCAACATATAGCGGCGGCCCAGGTAAAAGTGGCTTTCTCCACTAATATACCGGCGTGCTAATACCTCACGCTGACGTTGCCGGATTTCTGCCAGATGCTTGACTACCCAGCGTGCACGCTTACCAACAGCCTGCCTGATATCGGTGGCTTCCGTACCTTCAGGTGCATCAACCTGTACAGAACCATTAGGGTGGATGTGTATGGCAATCTTTCGTCTTTGCTTTTCTCGCGGTGGCAGATAGATCACCTTATAGTGGAATTCATAATCGCCATACCGGCATTTCAGTTGGCTCATCGTCTCAGGAATCCTGTTTTGCCAGCCCGAGGCGTGTGATCTGAATAATCTGTTCGATGACTTCCTTGGCCTTATCCATGCCAATCAGATTGAATAAGGCCGGCAACAGCTTCTTGCGGATCTCGGCTTCGATATTCTGTGGATTGAGTGAATGTTCGGCCACCGCATCATCCACGGTCCTGTCGATATTCAGAGCCTGATCGATATATAATTGATGGTCTTCATCTGAAATGTTCTCAAACACACCCTTACCCAATACGACTCTGAATACACCGTAATAAGCACGGGCATGGGGATTCTCGGCCAGTGGTTCCGGTATATCCGGCACAGCTTTTTTTTCTACCTGTTCTTCCAGATCCTTGAACAGAGCATACTGCTTGTAGGAATGTTCAAATTGCGCCTCCGCTTCCTTGATAGCCGCTTCGAGTAATTCAGAGAAGACTTTCTGCGCATAAGGATCATCCTGAAGGTCCTGCTCGATGGTTTTCTTGATCCGGGTGCGGATGATGTCGGTTTCGTTACGGGTCTTTTCTTCAGACCAGTCGGCCGGGTCATCCTTTTTACCCAGTTCATTGACGAGGTAAACACCCTCTGGTTCCTTGATGTCTTCACCAACCACATGCTTGTCGATAATTTTTTTGATACGTGCCGCATAAGTAGAATAATCCACAGTCTCACCCGCATCCTGCAGGGTAATGCACCTCAGGTTGGTAAAAAACTTCAGGTCGCGTTTATAGGTTTTAATGTCCTCTTCAGTGAAGCTGCTGTCCTCATAAAAACTGGCTGAACCCAGGGCAATTTCCAGGCAAAGGCTAAAGTCTTTCAGTGCTTCATAAAAGTCATCCCTGACTTTCTGACGCATGTCATATAATTCGCCCGCCTCATCTTTTTCGTATTGGGGAATAAGCACCTGCCGAAACTGTTCCAGGTCACCACGGTTTTTCACATCCTTGAACAGCGCCCACAAGGATTCATGCAGCATGGGTAGTTTTTTATACTCAGTGCTTGTCTGCCGGTAGAGTCCCGCAAGGTCGTCGATATCGAATCCACCCTGAGTACGTTCTTCGAGTTCCTGATAGGCTTCGAGTGCCGTATCCAGTTCTTTCAGAATGCCGCGATAGTCGATGAGCAAGCCAAACTGTTTCTGATCATGTAGGCGGTTGATGCGGGCAATGGCCTGGATAAGGTTGTGATCTTTCAGTGGCTTGTCAATGTAAAGCACCGCATTGCGGGGTTCATCAAAGCCGGTGAGCAGCTTATCCACCACAATTAGGAGTTGCGGATCTTCTTCCTCGGCAAATCGGCGTATGATGTCTTTTGTGTAGGCCTCACCGCTCTGGTCACCCACATTATCCTTCCACCACTGCTGCAGTTCTGGCAACTGGCTCTCATCGACCTCGGCATGTCCTTCACGGGTATCGGGAGGGGAGATCACCACAGCGGTGGACAACAGTCCAATTTCATCCAGATGCTTTTTATAACGTATGGCCGAGAGTTTGCTGTCCGTTACCAGTTGCCCCTTCATGCCATCAGGAATATTTTTAGTAAAGTGGTCTGAGATGTCGTGAGCAATCAGTTCGATACGGCTTTCTGATTGGTAAACAGCGCCTTTTTTGGCAAATTTCTTTTTCAGATCGACCTTTTGTTTGTCTGTCAGTCCTTCGGTAATGCGATCAAACCAGTTGTCGATTGCCTTGGCATTGGTGCCCAGTTCCGGGATGCGCTCCTCGTAGAGCAACGGCGTTACCGTGCCATCCTCCACAGCCCGTTGCATGGTATAGGCATGCAGGATAGGGCCGAATTTGTTGGTGGTCTTGTCCTTGTGCAGTAGCGGCGTGCCGGTGAAGGCGATAAAGGCGGCATTGGGCAGGGCCTGGCGCATGCGCTGGTGGGTTTCTCCCCCATGACTGCGGTGCCCTTCATCCACCAGCACAATAATATCCGAGCTTGGGTTATGGCATTCCGGCTGTTTGGCCGCCGCGGCGAATTTGTTGATAATGGAAAACAGAATCCGCTCCGTACCCTTGCCAATACGTTCCGCCAAATCCTTGCCGGTACGTGCCTTAGCCCGTTCGATATCGCGGGGTGTGGCCAGCGCCCCGGCATTGGCGAATACCTTGCTGAGCTGATTCTCCAGATCAATCCGGTCGGTCACTACAACAAAGCGACACTGCTTCAAGGCCTCATGCAGAATCAACGCCCTGACCATAAAGACCATGGTGAACGATTTGCCTGAGCCGGTGGTGTGCCAGATGACGCCGCCTTCGCGGGAGCCATGTGTATCCTTTTCGCTAACGCGCTCGATAAGACGCTTGATGCCAAAGTATTGCTGATAGCGGGCAGCAATTTTGCCGCTGCGTTTATCAAACAAAATGAAGAAGCGGATAAATTCCAGCAATCGACCTGGGCGCAGCAGGCTGATGAGCAGGCGGTCCTGCCCGGTGGGCAGCAACTTGCCCTGGGCGCGTTGCTCATCAAAATACTGACGCATCCAATGGGGGCGATGGCCGAAAAGCGCCTTTTTCTGAGTATCATCAAGCTCGCTGTTCTTGATCTGGTCAAAGACTGTTTCATCCAGATCTTCTTCCCGCCACAGTGCCCAGAATTTTGCCGGTGTGCGGGTGGTGCCATAACGACCATCCAGGCCATTGACCGAGAACAACAACTGGGAATAGGCAAACAGGTTCGGAATCTCGGCCACGCCCTGATTACGGAGTTGCTGGGAGATGCCTTCCTTGATCATGTCCTTGTGAGGGTTGTGAGGATCAGGACGCTTAGCCTCAATCACAACTAGAGGAATACCATTTACAAAACAGACAATATCCGGACGTCTCAATCCTGTGCCTGCGGTATTCAGCACCTCAAATTCATCGGTGACATGAAACTGATTGTTCTCGATATGATTCCAGTCAATGATGTGGATGGCGGGTTGCGCCTTTTTGCCATCGATAAACTCGGTAACGGTAATGCCCAGGGTTAAACGGTCATAGAGCCGTTCATTGGCTGTCAGCAGTCCTTCACCCAGACCGGGAGAGGCAAGCTGGCGCACGATTTCATCAATGGCATTATTAGAGATGGGGTATTGCTTACCCTTCCAGCTGAAACGGCGCTTGCGCAACTCGCCAATTAAAATGTTACGTAGCAAAACCTCGCCGGTATTGCCGCCACGCTGTTTCATGGCCGCTTCAGGGGGCAGGTAGGTATAGCCCATGCTCATCAACACCTGCAAGGCGGGAATATGGGAGCTGAAGAGTTCTTTGGTTTCAGGGATCACCGTGCGCCCCCTGGCCATTGTTGTTGTATCATTCCAAACCTCATTTTTACGCTTGTCCCCATATAATCTGTCGATGCCGTGCCCTAGTTGTTTACGGATTTCTCTTGCTTTTTGTCCCCAAATGCCTATATTTTCTGTCGGATTCATTGCCTATCGGCAGCTGAACCTACCGAGGCTTCTGTCAGCTGAGCCAGCGTAGCAAATCAGCGGCAAACTAT
>NZ_JBHNMF010000219.1:0-5304 GCF_048562965.1 Thiolapillus sp.
GAGGCAGGCTTGTACTCATCTTAGGGGTGAGTAGTTACCTTCAGTCTACAAAATGATGGATGCTTTCCTGAAGAAGAACCTCTGACCCTGTGTGCCGGAGCCACGCAAGGTGGCTCCGGTAACTGCACAGGAACCCCCTTCCCTGATGTATAATGCACGCATGACAAAAGCACCAAAACATCAGATACAGGTGGAAGTGGAAAGCACCTTTCTCGAAGAACAATCTGCTCCCGAAGAAGAGCGGTTTGTTTTCGGATACACCATTACCATCAGCAACCGGGGCAGTGTCCCGGCGAAGCTGCTCAACCGCCACTGGGTCATCACCGATGCCAATGGCAAGGTGGAAGAGGTCCGCGGCAAGGGCGTGGTGGGAGATCAGCCTCATCTGCAGCCTGGTCAGCAGTACCAGTACAGCAGCGGCGCAATCCTGGAAACCCCCGTCGGCGCGATGGAAGGCGACTATGAAATGGTGGACGACCAGGGCGAGCATTTCCTGACACCCATCCCCGTCTTTTCCCTGCAGACACCCAACACCATCAACTGACCATCATGGCCGTATACGCCATTGGCGACATCCAGGGTTGCTATGGCGAGTTGCAGGCGCTTCTCGACAGCCTGCAGTTTGACCCGGCCAGTGACCGGCTCTGGTTTGTCGGCGATCTGGTCAACAGGGGTCCCCGTTCACTGGATACACTGCGTTTCGTCTCATCACTGGGGGACAGGGCGATCACCGTACTGGGAAACCATGACCTGCACCTGCTTGCGCTGGCCAGCGGCAACAAGCGCTTCAAGGACAGCGACGACCTGAACCAGGTACTTGATGCACCCGACCGCGATGAGCTCATCCACTGGCTGCGCCACCGGCCCCTGATGCACCACGACAAGCAGCTGAATTTCACCATGATCCACGCAGGGCTGCCGCCCCAGTGGGACCTGACCACGGCCCAGGCCTGCGCCCGGGAAGTCGAAGTGGTGCTGCGCGGACCGGACTATCAGGATTTCTTCGACCGGATGTACGGCAACAAGCCCAATCGCTGGGATCCGGAGCTGACAGGCATGGACCGCCTGCGTTTCATCACCAACTGTTTCACCCGCCTGCGCTTCGTGACCAAAAAAGGCAAACTGAAGCTGAAACTGAAGGGCTCACCCCTGGGCCAGAAAAAGAAATACATACCCTGGTTTGCGCACCCCCGCCGGCTCACCAGGAACGACCGCATCCTGTTCGGTCACTGGTCCACCCTGGGCTACCAGCATACGCAGAACACCTGGGCGCTGGATACCGGCTGTCTTTGGGGCGGCGAATTGACCGCATTGCGTATCGACCGCAGCCCGCCAGCCCCCAAACAATACCAGTGTGAAGGACAACAAGACCCTACACTTTTTGTTTGAGCCTGCTGATGCGGTTCGTAGCTCACCGCATCCTACGGGGGTGCCACAACGTGTAGGATGCGGTGACGCAGGAACCGCATCTGAAGCTACACCTCCTTGTAAATCTCCGCTCCCTGTTGTTTAAACTCCTCGGCCTTCTCCCTCATGCCCTCATCCAGAGCCTTTTCCGCTTCCACCCCCAGGTTCGCGGCATACTCGCGTACATCCTGGGTGATCTTCATGGAACAGAAATGGGGGCCGCACATGGAACAGAAATGCGCCACCTTGTGGGCCTGCTTGGGCATGGTCTCATCGTGATATTCCCGCGCCAGATCCGGGTCCAGGGACAGGTTGAACTGATCGTCCCAGCGGAATTCGAAACGCGCTTTTGACAGGGCATTGTCCTGGATCTGCGCACCGGGCAGCCCTTTGGCCAGATCCGCCGCATGGGCAGCCAGCTTGTAGGTGATGATGCCCGTGCGCACGTCCTCCTTGTTGGGCAGGCCCAGGTGTTCCTTGGGCGTCACGTAACAGAGCATGGCAGTGCCATACCAGCCAATCTGGGCCGCGCCTATGCCCGAGGTGATGTGGTCGTAGCCGGGGGCGATATCCGTCACCAAGGGTCCGAGAGTATAGAAAGGCGCTTCGAAGCAGTCGTGCAGCTCCTTGTCCATGTTCTCCTTGATCATCTGCATGGGCACGTGGCCCGGCCCTTCGATCATCACCTGCACATCCTGCTCCCAGGAAAATTTGGTCAGCTCGCCCAAGGTTTCCAGTTCGCCGAACTGGGCGGCGTCGTTGGCATCCGCCAGGCAACCGGGACGCAGGCCGTCGCCCAGGGAAAAGGCCACGTCATAGGCTTTCATGATCTCGCAGATCTCGCCGAAATGGGTGTAGAGGAAGCTCTCTTCATGGTGAGCCAGGCACCACTTGGCCATGATGGAGCCGCCCCGGGAGACGATGCCCGTGAGGCGCTGGGCGGTGAGGGGCACATAGGCCAGGCGCACCCCCGCATGAATGGTGAAGTAATCCACCCCCTGCTCGGCCTGCTCGATGAGGGTGTCGCGGAACATCTCCCAGGTCAGCTCCTCGGACTTGCCGTCCACCTTTTCCAGGGCTTGGTAGATGGGCACGGTGCCTATGGGCATGGGGGCGTTGCGCAAGATCCATTCCCGGGTCTCGTGAATGTTCTTGCCCGTGGACAGGTCCATGAGGGTGTCGCCGCCCCAGCGGGCGGACCAGACCATCTTCTCCACTTCCTCGGCAATGGAGGAAGTCACGGCGGAATTGCCGATATTGGTGTTGATCTTCACCCGGAAGTTGCGCCCGATGATCATGGGCTCGGCTTCGGGATGATTGATGTTGGCGGGAATGATGGCGCGACCCGCGGCCACCTCGTCGCGCACGAACTCCGGGGTGATCTCTTCAGGCAGATTGGCGCCAAAGGACTGGCCAGGATGCTGCTTGAGCAGCTGGGCGTAACGGGGATCGCGGCGCAGCTCGTCCAGCTTCATGTTCTCGCGGATGGCCACAAACTCCATTTCCGGGGTGATAATGCCCTGGCGGGCGTAGTGCATCTGGGTCACGTTGGCGCCGGCCTTGGCCCGCCGCGGGGTGCGGATGTGCTCGAAGCGCAGGTGGGCCAGATCCGGATCGCTCTGACGGTTCTGGCCGAACTCGGAGCTGGGACCATCGAGCTTTTCCGTGTCACCCCGGGCTTCTATCCAGGCTTCACGCAGGGGGTGCAGGCCTTTCAGCAGGTCTATGGTGGCATTTGGGTCCGTGTACGGACCGGATGTGTCATAGACGTAGATGGGAGGATTTTCTTCATCGCCATCGAAAGCATGCGTTACATCCTGGGAGATTTCCCGCATGGGCACGCTCACTCCGGCCTGGCTGCCTTCCACATAGATCTTACGGGCATTGGGAAAGGGTCCGGTCACGTCCTCGGACAGACGGGTGGTCTGGTTGACGAAATCTTCGGGAATCGCGCTCATGATGTTCTCCAGTTTTGTCAGGGGAGCAGGCGCTTGATAATCGCAGCTTCCCTCTACGCCGGTATTATCCGGATCAGGTTCGAAGGGTGTTTCTCAGCCCTGGAAATCTCCGATTAAGTCAGGACGAAGCAGATTACGTCCGGCGGGTTCACGACTTATTCGGAGGCTCCCTTGCGGCACCCCCAGCTATGCCGGTGATTGTAGCAGTAATTCGCAGGACAGGCTCAGCGCACATCCACCATCACCCCAGGGCTGCCTGCAATGGAGAAAGGGCGGCCCTTGTCGATCAAATCCACCAATCCACCCAACAGGGCATCCGTATATTCTCCGCCCACCTCGAAAAAACCTTCGAGAATGCGTTTGCCGGGAAATTCCGCACCGGATTCTGTCCTGAATCCCAGGGTGACACCACCCGTTGCCTGCATCTCCACGGTCAACAGGAACCGAAAGCCGCCATCCAGAGCCACTTTGCCCTTGCGCCCGATGCGCATTTCCCGCAAGCGGTCAACCATTTCATCTTCCACCGCAAAATAGATGTCATCCCAGCTTATGCGGCAGCCTTCATAATCCAGATCCATGATGAAATGCGGCCGGGAGGTCACTTCGGGCCACAATTCCCGGCTTATGCGCAGGCTATGGATCATGGTTCTCAAAAGATGAAATCCGGCTTACGGTACAGACGTCCTGCCAGAGCGGCTAAAAGGCCACCCGCCAGCAGGGCACCCGCAGAAGGCAGCGTCCACTGTGCCAGGCTCAATGGCTCTCCGCGCAGCACCTCGTTGATCAGGTAGTTGTGCGACCAGATGGGCAGCAGCAGCTCCAGGTTCTGCATCTTGCTTTGCAGCACCATCTGAATCATGGACGGTGTGAGTGCCGCCAGCACCAGCAGGCCAAGGTAGGTCTGGGCTTCTTTGACGGTACGCGCGAAGGCGGCGAAGAAAAAGGCCAGGGGCGACAGGAAAAGCAGTAGCACCGGGATGGACAGCAGGCTGAAGGTAATGCCGGTATCCCCGAGATCGATCATCCGGGTCCCTGCGGCAAATCCGAGGAGTGACAGGGCCAGCACCGCCAGGCTGATGAGCACATTGGTAGCCAGCTTGCCGACCATGAACTGTTCAGGTGCAACAGGGTTGGCCATGAGGGGCTCCAGGGACTGGCGCTCCCGCTCACCAGCGGTCAGATCCGCCGCCACCACCATGGCCGCCTGCATGATGCCGATGATCAGCAGGTAAGGCAGGAAAGCGAGCAGCTGCGCATCGGAACCCTTCCTGGAAAGGTCCCGGTCGTGCAGCACCATGACCTGGGTGATGGACGGATCGACCCCGCGCAGGCTCAGGCGCAGGTTGCCCAGGTTGGCAGAATAGTTCTCGATAGCGGCTTCGATACGCCTCCTGACGATACGTGTCTTGCTGCGGGAATGATCGGATAGCAGGGTCAGCTGCGCGGGCTTCCCGTCACGCAGCTGCTGAGGAAAAGCCGGGTCGATCACCAGCGCCGGGTCTACCTCCTGGGCACGCACGGCGGCCTGGGGGTCAGCCAAGGCATCCACCACGCTTATCCTGCTGGAAGCCAGGTAATCCAGCAGCACGGGGGCATACTCCGCGCCCTGTACCGGCAGCTCGATGGTCTTTTCCGCTTCGTCACTGATCATCTTCACCGCCAGCAGCATCAGCCCCATGGCCAGAACCGGCCCCAGCAGGGCGCCCAGCACCAGGATGTTGACCATGGTGCGCCGGTCGCGGAACAGGTCTTTCAGTTCCTTGCGGAAAACGATAATCCAGGGTTTCACTTTACCCTCTCCCCAACCCCTCTCCCTGAGAGGGTGTCGTAAAAGCCTGTTCCCATGCACCTATGAAGCCCCCATTCCTTCGAGAAACCGAGGGATGGGTGCAAGGTGGATTTTATTGAAAAGAGAACGGGTCACCCGTGGAATCCGCCT
>NZ_JBHNMF010000220.1:0-5272 GCF_048562965.1 Thiolapillus sp.
CCAGACAATTGGCTCCCGCTCAATCCGGGTGACCTGCTCGGAAGAGCCGGATGCGGGAAATCCGCACGTCCGGTTCTGTGAGGGTGAAAGCCAGCAATGGCCGATCTACTCGACTAGTCCTGCATTACCACCACTTCCGCCTTCCCTGGTGTTTGTATGCCGCGAGAGGCCAGGGATGGCGGTACGGCGTATGTCCAGGGAAGGCCGGAATTTGTAGGTCGGGCTTCAGCCCGACAACAGCTGCCACAACTGGGCAATGTCGGACTGAAGTCCGACCTACGGTGCCGGTATTCCCCTGGCATTCCAGGATCGAATGCTATTTCTTGGTGCTCACACCCAGCAAAGGATAGAACGGGCACCAGCCCATCAGGCCGGTAAACAGCGGAATGGCACCTACCGCTCCCCACCAGTTCTTCGCGTAGATGCCCCAGCCGATGATGGCCAGGCCCACAACGATACGTAAGATTTTATCGATACCACCAACGTTTGCTTTCATCTCTTTTCTCCTGAATATTGGATATTCTTCAAAACTTCCGGAATTGGCACAAGCCGGTTTCGGTAAGCTGTGGATTAAAGATAGCCGATACCAAAGGTATTGTCTGTGACAATGTCACATTGGCGGTTTCAGTACCCTGATCCAGCCGCGGCCGAGTTCCACGATACCCTGCTGCTCGAGATCCTTGAGCAGGCGGCTGATGACCTCGCGGGAGGTCCCCAGTTCTGCTGCGATCTGCTGATGCGTGATGGCGGTTTTCCGGCCGAGAGGAAATTTGTCGGCCTGATTGAGGTAGAAACCCAGACGTTCGTCCATGCGCCGGAAAGTGACTTCCTCCACCAGGCTGATGACATCGCCCAGGCGTGCTGCAATCAGGTTCCAGGCGTAACGGCGCCAGCTGCGGATGCTGTCCATCCAGTCCTGAATGACAGAGGCCGGCACCAGGATGGCTTCAAGATCGGATTCGCTGACGGCAAAGGCGGGAAAACATTCGCTGCCAGCCATGGAGAGCGAAGCGAAGGCTGGTAGGTAGCCGCGAGGCCGCACTGTTTTCCCGGCGTGCCTTGCGCCAGAGGGAAAACAAAGTAGGCCTCCGAACGCGGCGTCCAGTCATATGGGAGTCAAGTACGGAGCAGCAACGAGCTTGCGAAGTTGTTGCGTAGTGCTGGGTGACCAGGACGGCTGGGGCACAAATAGGTTGTCAAAGGCTGAGTCGATTTTGGGGACTGGGATGTCCCAAAATCTATCACGAGGCCGAAGACACGCTTGTTTCACTGATGATACAGGACAGGGTGAGGATGCAGCATTCCCCTGCATCCACCCGGTAGAGGGTGATTTCCCTCCCGGATTCGCCCAGCTTGTATACCCGGCCTGTACCGGAGAGCACGAATGCCAGGTGGCTGCAGTTGCTGCCTTCCAGACAGATATGCTGGCCGGCGGGCAGGGATATCTGGCGTCCACTGTCCAGCAGGGAGCGTAGGAACGATGCATCGTTGGCCAGCGCGGGATACAGCCGTTCAAACCGGTGCTGGAGAGAGTCTGTCATTGCACGGCTTATACGATAACAGGTGAAAAACTGAAGTCGGTGTCTTCGGCGGGGGGGTGAATGTAATTTCCTTCCAGCAGGTCGGCGCCAAAAGACCAGCAAAGATTGACGTCTTCTGCGCGGTTGATCCCCGGCAGGAGGATCAGGATGCTGTGTCTGTGACAGGTATTGATGATTCGCTTGATGGTATCGTCATTTTCCTTGAGCAGTGCCGGGGCCGCGCTCATGTAACGGCTGCCCATGGCCTTGAGAATCTTCAATGCGGCAGGATGCGTGGTAAAACTGTCGATCATGGTATTGATTTCAAGCTGGTGCAGTCCGCTGATGCATTCGCTGGAGAGCTTCAGGTTCTTGGCGATCTGGGACAGCCGGAAGGAAATGATCAGGCCCCGTATGGACACATCCTCGCGGCTGCTCTGGCGGTCCAGCCAGCGGGGATATTCACGATTGTGCAGGGACGAGGCGGATTGCGGAATGATGATGTTCGCTTCCGGTTGTTCCAGATGCATCCTTTTCAGTGTCTGGAGGCCTGTTTTGACCATCCAGCGATCCAGGGCAGCACCCATGTCTGCCATGGTGGCCAGCTTGCGCAAGCTCTTGTAGGGGATTATCTGTCCGGTGGCTGTTTTCAGGTTGCAACTCAGCAGATAGGTCTTGCGGCTGGGAAAGTGCGTTTGCAGCAAGGAATGAAAGCCCGGCACCAGCAGATTGTCATCGATGGCCTGTTTCATCAGGCGCATCAGTTTGATGTTTTGTTCCTGTATATTCTGGGTCATGGTGACAGTCTAAAGAATATCCGAAGCAAAATCAGCCAGTCGTGACCGCTCGCCACGCAAAAGGGTAATGTGCCCACTATGGGGCCATTGCTTGAAGCGGTCCACAACATAGGTCAAACCCGAGGTCGTTTCCGTCAGATAGGGTGTATCGATCTGGGCCACATTACCGAGACAGATGACCTTGGTGCCTGGCCCCGCGCGGGTAATCAGGGTCTTCATCTGTTTCGGGGTGAGGTTCTGCGCCTCATCGAGAATGATGTACTTGTTCAGGAAGGTAGGGCCGCGCATGAAATTCAGGGAATGGATGCGGATGCGCGAACGCAGCAAATCGTCTGCCGCCGCCCGGCCCCAGTCGCCGCCACCGGTCTGGGTGAGCACTTCCAGGTTGTCCATGAGCGCCCCCATCCAGGGTGTCATCTTCTCTTCTTCCGTACCGGGCAGAAAGCCGATGTCCTCGCCTACGGGCACCGTCACCCGGGGCATGATGATTTCCTTGTACAGGTTCTTGTCCAACACCTGTGCCAGTCCGGCGGCCAGGGTGAGCAGGGTCTTGCCCGTGCCTGCGGTACCCAGCAGTGTGACGAAATCGATATTGGGATCGAGCAGCATGTTGAGTGCAAAATTCTGCTCCCGGTTGCGCGCCTGTATACCCCAGACGGAATGGTTTGCAGAGCGGTAGTCATCCGCCAGTTCGATGAGGGCCGCATCATCGTCTTCCTTCTGGCGGACAATGGCTTCGAAAGACTGGTCGCCTTCGCTGCCAGCCATGGAGAGCGAAGCGAAGGCTGGTAGACCCCAGTAGCCGCGAGGCCGCACTGTTTTCCCGGCGTGCCTTGCGCCAGAGGGAAAACAAAGTAGGCCTCCGAACGCGGCGTCCAGTCATATGGGAGCCAAGTACGGAGCAGCAACGAGCTTGCGAAGTTGTTGCGTAGTGCTTGGTGACCAGGACGGCTGGGGCACCAATAGGTTGTCAAAGGCCGAGTCGATTTTGGGGACTGGGATGCCCCAAAATCTATCACGAGGTCGAAGACACGCTTGTCATGTACAGGCACTGGTTGGCGTACCAGTCCTCGGTGTCCGGCCCCTTGACCCGATAGAAGGTATGTCCGGATTCCTGCCAGAATTCGATGTCCTTGCTGTGCCTGTCCCAGAAATCCCCCGGCAGTTCCCGGGTGCCACTGTAGAGCAGGCTGACGTCATCCAGCACCTGATCGTTGTTGTAATCTTCCGTTGGTACACCGACGATGGCGGCCTTGATGCGCAGGTTGATGTCCTTGGAAATGAGCGTGACCCGGCGGTCGGGTACCTGTTCCTGGAGCGCCAGCGCAGCGGCAAGAATGGAATTGTCCGGCGTATTGCCGGGCAGGGAGTCGGGAAGATGGTTGATCAGGCTCTGGGTCTGGAAGAACAGCCGGCCGGACTTGTCCTGCTGCCCGTTACTGCCGAAGTTCGGTATGGGCAGGCCCTGATCGATCTGCGGCTTGCTGGAATGGGCAACGATATCATCGAGAAACCGGCTCGCCTGGCGCACGTCGCGCGCCACTTCAGACATGCCTTTCTTGCCCTTGTCCAGTTCTTCCAGCACCACCATGGGGATGAAGATATCGTGTTCTTCGAAGCGAAACAGCGCAGAAGGATCGTGCATCAGTACATTGGTGTCCAGCACGAACAGGCGTTTTCTTTCGGTGGCTTCAGGCATAGACAATGGGTCTCAGTGCTTCTTTTTCAGTTCTTTCAGGGTATCCAGTACTTCCTGCACATGTTCTTTTACTTTTACCCCCCGCCATTCGTGACGCAGTATGCCGCGGTCGTCGATGATGAAAGTGCTGCGCTCGATGCCGCGAACTTTCTTGCCGTACATGTTCTTCATCTTGATGACGCCGAAGGCATTGCAAAGGACTTCTTCGGTGTCGGCCACCAGATCGAAGGGGAATTCCTGTTTTGCCTTGAAGTTCTCCTGGGCCTTGAGGCTGTCCCGCGATGCGCCAAGGATCACCGTGGATTGACGGCGGAACTTGTAGATAGCTTCCTTGAAATCCAGGCCTTCCTGGGTGCACCCGGGTGTGCTGGCCTTGGGATAGAAGTACAGCACCAGCCATTTGCCCAGGTAATCCGACAGTTTTGCGGTTTTGTTGCCTGTAAGGAGAAGTTCGACATCGGGAATCTTTTTGCCAGTCTTAGCCATGTTCAGGTTCCTCTTTAATGCTTTTCGGCCAAAAGGCGTTTTTCTTTCATTTTTTTATTGGTTTGCAGGGGCGGACTAGAGCTGTTTCTTGTAAGGCTCCAGCACCGCGTCCAGGTTGATGCTGTCACAGAACTCCAGAAATTCATCCCGCAGTTCGCTGATGGCCGTGCCGGCGGGAATGCCGATATTCATCTGTACTGCAAACATGGATGTTCCCGTATGGGGGGCAGCATAGCTGCTGGTTGCAAGGTCCACGATGTTGATGTTGCGCTTGGAAAAAAAGTTGGCCAGTTTGTGGACAATACCCGGATTGTCCAGTGAGACCACCTCCACCAAGTAAGGCATGGCATCCTCGCTGGTAGCGGCATCCGATGTCTGACGGGCGATGATGGTCAGGCCCAGGTTCTTCTCCAGTTCGGGAATCTGGCTTTCAAGGCGTGCCAGCTGATTCCAGGGGCCTTCGACCAGCAGCAGGATGGCAAATTCACCACCGAGCACGGTCATTCGGCTGTCGCTGATATTGCAGTCCAGCAGAAACACTGCTTTCGACAGTTCATCGACAATACCGGGCCTGTCCTTGCCCAGTGCGGACAGTACGAGCTGATTGTTTGGTTTATTCATGGACTCAGAGTTTATCCTAATTAGTTACTGTCTATAAATAGCTATCTTTTTCGGGCAGCTCCAGATAATTAGCGCATGCCAATATACTGAATTAATTAATCACCTGCCTTGACAAGGATATTGTCG
This sequence comes from Thiolapillus sp., assembly GCF_048562965.1. NCBI lineage: Bacteria > Pseudomonadati > Pseudomonadota > Gammaproteobacteria > Chromatiales > Sedimenticolaceae > Thiolapillus > Thiolapillus sp. The sequence goes on from NZ_JBHNMF010000220.1 coordinate 5,250, forward strand.
TTTGCAGGGAGCGATTACTACAA
>NZ_JBHNMF010000221.1:0-5260 GCF_048562965.1 Thiolapillus sp.
GCCCATGGCTGTTGATCCATTCGATGTGTTGGGTCAATAGCATAGACTCGGCGTACTATGATGTCAAGCCTCTACAGACATGAAAAAGCGATTTAGATCCATCGAGGCAGGCTTGTACTCAGTCTTAGGGGTGAGTAGTTACGTTTCTTTCAACGCGATGCCTGCTGCACACCGCGTGAAAACAGCTTGTAGAGCACGGGCAATACAAAGAGCGTCAGGAGCGTGCTCGATGCAAGACCGCCAACCACCACGGTAGCCAGCGGGCGCTGTACTTCTGATCCTACCCCATGGGACAGCAGCATGGGAATCAGCCCCAGCGCCGCTATGGCCGCCGTCATGAGCACCGGCCGCAGGCGGGACAGGGCGCCCTGATAGACGGCATCCTGCATCGCTTCTCCGGCTTCGACGTTCTGGTTGATGGCATTCACCATCACCACGCCGTTCAGCACCGCCACGCCGAACAGCGCGATGAAGCCGATGGAACCGGGCACAGACAGGTATTGCCCTGTGAAATACAGGGCCGCAATACCGCCGATGAGGGCGAGAGGCACGTTCAGCATGATGAGCATGGCCTGACCGATGGAATGGAAGGCGAAATACAGCAGCAGAAAGATCAGCCCCAGAGACAGGGGCACGACGATCATCAGGCGCTGCTGGGCGCGTTGCTGGTTCTCGAACTGACCACCGAATACCACGGAATAGCCGGGAGGCAGGTTGACCTCGGTGGCGATGCGCTGCCGCAGCTCCGTGACCAGTCCACCCATGTCCCGGCCTTCCACGTTGGACTGGATGACCACGCGGCGCTGCACGTCGTCGCGGCGGATCTGGGGCGGGCCGGACTCGATAACGACATCCGCCACCTCGCCCAGGCGCACCCAGGCGCCGCCCGGCGCCTGCAGCACCAGCTGGCGCAGGGTTTCCACGTCCTGCCGGTAGGCTTTTGCCAGGCGCACATAGATATCATAGCGTTCGTTGCCCTGGATAACCTGGCCGGCCTCCATCCCGCCAATGCCGTTGGACACCAGACCCATGACCTGGCTGGTGGGGATACCATAGCGGGCCAGAATATCCCGGCGCGGACGCACGGTGAGCTGCGCCTCGCCGGCGATCTGCTCCATTTCCACATCGCGGGTGCCTTCCACCTTGCGCGCCAGCTGTTCGATGGCCTTGCCTTTTTCCGCCAGAACCTTGAGATCAGGCCCGAACAGCTTGATCGCCAGTTGCGCCTTGACGCCGGACAGCAGTTCGTCAACACGGGTGGCGATGGGCTGGGAGAAGGTGAACAGCAGTCCGGGATGGGTGGACAGCGCTGCTTCGAACTTCTTCTGCAGTTCGAAGCGGTTTTTTGCGCTGGTCCATTCCTTGACAGGTTTGAGCCCTACGTAGACTTCCACGTTGGAAACCGGTTCGGGGTCGCCGCCAAGTTCTGCGCGTCCCACGCGGCTGGAGGCATAGGTCACTTCAGGGAACTGCATGAGTTGCTTTTCCAGCTCGGCGGCGACACCCAGCGCCGTATTCAGGCTGGCGGACGGCGCCAGTGTGGCGCGGATGTTGATGGTGCCTTCTTCGAGTTCGGGAACGAACTCGGTACCAAGCTTGGGCAGCAGCACCATGGCGCCGGCGAACAGAACCAGGGCAACGGCCACCACCAGCCATCTTGCCTTCATGGCAAAACGCAGGCTGCGCTTGTACAGCCATTCGATGGGAATGAATACCGGGCTGTTGCGATGCCTGACCGCCTTGCGGAAAGAAAAGGTTGCCAGAGCCGGCATAACCACCAGTGCCACCACCAGTGAGGTGATCATGGCCAGCACGATGGAAATGGCCATGGGCTGGAACAGTTTGCCTTCCACACCTTCCAGGGCAAACAGGGGAGCAAACACCACGATGATGATGATCACCGCATAGAACACAGGCCGCCCGACTTCACGGGCTGCCTCCTGTATGCGCAGTGCGATGCCGTGGCTGTCATGCTCCGCATCGAAGGGATGAAGGTCGCCCGGGGCGACATCGGTTTCTATCTTCTTCCGGTGTTCTTCATCCGGCCGTGTCAGATGCTTGAAAATGTTTTCCATCATCACCACCGAGCCGTCCACCATCATGCCGATGGCGATGGACAGGCCACCCAGGGACATGAGGTTGGCGGACAGCCCCCAGTAGCTCATGGCCGTGAGGGCCAGGCCGATAGAAAGGGGCACCGATACCAGCACCAGCAGGGTGGCGCGGATATTGAGCAGGAACAGCAGCAGCACCACCACGATGAGCACGAAGGCTTCGCCCAGAGCGCGGCTGACCGTGTCCACCGCCTGTTCCACCAGGTCGGACTGGTCGTAGAAGGGTTCAATGGTGACGCCTTCGGGCAGCGCCTGCTGGATGGCCGGCAGGCGCTTCTTGACGGCATCGATGGTGGCCTTGGTGTTGGTGCCCCGTCGCTTGAGCACGATGCCTGCCACTACCTCGCCCAAGGGTTCGGGCTTGCCGTTTTCATCCCGCCGGGTCATGGTGACGGCACCCTGGCGTATTTCACCGCCGAACGCCACGGTAGCGATATCGCCGACATGGACCACCACACCATCCTGCTCCTTCAGGGGGATGTTGCGTATGTCCTGCAGGCCTTTCTCACCGGCGCTGACCCAGCCGACGCCACGTATGACCAGCTGTTCCGAGCCCCGGTCGAGATACCAGCCGCCGGCATTGCGGTTGTTGTCCTCGATGGCCTGTGCGATGTCATCGATATGAATGCCGTAGGAAAGCTGCTTGCGGGGATCGACCTGCACCTGGTACTGGCGGACCTCGCCACCGTAGGAGAGCACTTCGGTGATACCGTCCACGGGCAGGAGCAGCAGTTTCACCACCCAGTCGTTGAGGCTACGCAGGGCGATGGCGTCGTATTTTTCATGGTCGGTGGAACGCAGGATGTACTGATAGACCTGTCCCAGGCCGGAGGTGTTGGGCCCCATTTCCGGGGTGCCCACGCCTTCGGGGATCTGCTCCCTGGCATCCTGCAGCCGTTCGAATACCAGCTGCCGTGCGAAGTAAATGTCGGTGCTTTCCTTGAACACGACGGTGATCACGGACAGGCCGGTCTTGGAAATCGAACGTACCTCCTCCACATCCGGCAGGGCGTACATCACGGCCTCGATGGGATAGGTGATCAGCTGTTCCACCTCTTCCGCGGCCAGGCCTTCTGCTTCGGTGTTGATCTGTACCTGTACGTTGGTGACATCCGGAAAGGCGTCGAGATTGAGTTTGGGGATCAGCATGCCTGCTGCACCCAGTACGGCGATCAGGCCCAGCACCACCAGCAGGCGGTTGGACACTGACCAGTCGATGATTCGATTGAGCATGGCATCCTCCCCTTAGTGGTTGTGTACGGCAAAGCCGGACTTGGACAGCTCGGACTGAACGAAGAAGGCGCCTTTGGTCACGACACGTGTGCCGGGCTTCAGCCCTTCGATGATGGCCAGTCCGGGGAGCTGCCTGACGACTTCCACTTCCACGGGTTCGTATTCGCCAGGTTCCTTTTCTACGAAAACCTGCCAGTCCCCGTCAGGGCTGCGCATGACGGCATCCGTTGGCAGTGACAGGACGGCCTTGCCCGACTGCCCGGTCTCGATGCGCGCAGTCACGAACTGACCGGGATGCAGATGATCGCCGGGGTTGGGGATCTCCAGGCGCACCGCCATGGTACGCGTGACTTCATCCAGGGCATGATGGATCTGCACGACCTTTCCCGAAACCCACTTGTTCCCTGAAAGGATTCTGACCGTTGCGCCGATATGTACCTGCCGCATGACAGCGGGGTTGATGCGTGCCTCGACCCAGATAGTGGATTCATCGGTGATCTCGAACAGCAGATCACCGGGCTGCACCATCTGACCGACGATGAAATCATCCCTGATGACAGTGCCGTTTTGCGGGGACAGCAGGGTGAAGCTGCCATCTGTCTTGCCGATGGCGGAATTGCTTACCAGCCTGTTGGCCTGTTTTTCCGTCATGCCATAGGCCAGCAAGCGGGAATAGGCCTGCTGATAGGTGATGCGGCTTTCCAGGTAGCGTTGTTCGGAGACCACCTTCTTACCCAGCTTTTTCACCCGCTGCCATTCCTTGGCGGCAAGGAGGAGGGCCCCCTGTGCTTCGGCCATGGTGGCGCTGGAGAGCAGCACCAGGGGCTGACCTTTTTTCGCCTCGTCGCCAAGGCGGGCATAGCGTTCGACCACCTGGGCCTCGATGCGGGGCGTGATCTGGCTGGTGGCGTAGGTGTTGAGGGTGACTTCGCCCGGTGCTTCGATTTCATCGGCAACGGGTTTGGGTTCCAGTGTCTCCACCATGATGCCGGCAGTACGCCGCTGTTCATCATTCAGGTGGACGGTATTTTCTTCTTCTTCATGACCATGGCCATCTTTTTCACCCGCTTCTTCGTGCCCATGGTTTTCCCCTGCAGGCACTTCGTGTTGGGTTGCGGCAATGCCGGTGTTCTCTGCTTCATGACCGTGATCGCCGCTGGCGGCAGCCGTGCTTGTGTACATCAGGGCCAGCAGGAACAGATACAGTGTGCGTTTGTTTGAATTCATAATTGTTTTCTCCTGATCATTGCATAATTGCCCCTGTAGGTCGGCCTTCAGGTCGACATGTCGGGTTAAAGCCCAACCTGCAAGCGATGAAACATGTTTTTCGGGGCCAGGTTTATGCATTTGATGGGTTCTCTTGGTTTTCTGTATTCAGCCAGTTGTCCAGGCTTGCGGAGTGGTTCATCCATGCCAGCCAGGCGTTCCAGAAGTCGCCGTGCAATTCGATGCCGGCGATCTGTGTGTCCAGTGCCTGTTGTACCTGCAGCAGATAATCCGTGGTGCTGATCTCGCCGGCACGCCACAGGGTTTCGAGCAGCCTGTGCGTTTTTGCAGGCTGCTTCGCCCCTGGGAAAGCCATTGCTTCCAGGCATCCGATACCAGGGTGTAGCGCTGTCCGGCGCTCTTGAGTTGCGCGCGCATTTCCCACGCTGCCAGCCATGGAGAGCGAAGCGAAGGCTGGTAGCCCCCAGTAGCCGCGAGGCCGCACTGCTTACCCGTCGTGCGCATAGCGCCAGAGGGGAAGCAAAGCAGGCCTCCGAACGCGGCGTCCAGTCATATGGGAGCCAAGCACGGAGCAGCAACGAGCTTGCGAAGTTGTTGCGTAGTGCTTGGTGACCAGGACGGCTGGGGCACAAATAGGTTGTCAAAGGCCGAGTCGATTTTGGGGACTGGGATGTCCCAAAATCTAT
>NZ_JBHNMF010000222.1:0-5230 GCF_048562965.1 Thiolapillus sp.
AGGGAGAAAACACCGCCCACGAGCAGGAAGGCGCCGAGGAACAGGATGCTGGTGAGTGTCAGCGCGACTGTCATGCCGAGACCGATGGTGCCCAGCAGGACGAACAGGATGCCGACGGTCAGCAGCCAGCCCCAGTTCTGCCGCGCCACTTCCATGCGGGTTTGTATCGCGTCGTTCAGTTCTTTGTCGTTGGTCGTGTTCATTGTTGTTTTCCAGTGATGTTGTCGGGAGACTCTGGCTCAAATAGGGGCACACATCCGGAGTTCAAGACCTGCCCGGCAATCGCTGCCAGCCATGGAGAGCGAAGCGAAGGCTGGTAGACCCCAGTAGCCGCGAGGCCGCACTGCTTACCCGTCGTGCGCATAGCGCCAGAGGGGAAGCAAAGTAGGCATCCAAACGCGGCGTCCAGTCATTGGGAGACAAGTACGGAGCAGCAACGAGCTTGCGAAGTTGTTGCGTAGTGCTTGGTGACCAGGACGGCTGGGGCACCAATAGGTTGTCAAAGGCCGAGTCGATTTTGGGGACTGGGATGTCCCAAAATCTATCACGAGGCCGAAGACACACTTGTGAGCGTCCATCATTTGTGGAGCTCCATGGGGCTGAGTTTCCAGATGTCTTCATTGTAGTCCTGCATGGTCCTGTCGGTTGAGAAGAAGCCGCTGCAGGCGGTGTTCATGATACTCATGCGGGTCCAGTGCTGCTGATCGCGATAGGCGTTGGCCGCCTGTTGCTGTATTTCGATGTAACTGCGGAAGTCCGCGACGGTCATCCAGGGATCATGGGGGTCTTTCATCGAGGCAATGACGGCGTCGAATATACCGGGTTCCTCGATATTGAAGTGGCCGCTTTCGAGAAGATGGAACACGGCCTTGAGGTCTTCATCCGCGGCAATGATGCTCTCTGGATCATAATGTGCCCGCATGGCTTCGACTTCATCCACCTTGAGTCCGAACAGAAAAAAGTTGTCGGAACCTACAGCGTCGAGTATTTCGATGTTGGCGCCGTCATAGGTGCCAATGGTCAGCGCGCCGTTCATCATGAATTTCATGTTGCCGGTGCCGGAAGCTTCCTTGCCAGCCGTCGAGATCTGCTCGGACAGATCTGTGGCCGGTGCAATCACCTCCATGCTGGACACACGGTAATTGGGCAGGAAGGCGACTTTGAGCTTGTCTCCCACTTCCGGGTCGCAGTTGATGATCTCGGCGACATTGTTGATGAGCTTGATGGTGCGCTTGGCCATGAAGTAGCCGGGGGCTGCCTTGCCGCCGATGAGCACGCAACGGTTGGTCCAGTCCAGGGTGTCGCCCCGGCGGATACGGTTGTAGAGATGAATGATGTGCAGCACGTTGAGCAACTGGCGCTTGTATTCGTGGGTGCGTTTTACCTGCACGTCGAACATGGAATCCACCGCGAAGTCCACACCACACTCCTTTTTCACCAGTTCGGCCAGCCGGGTCTTGTTGCTGCGTTTGGCGGCCTGCCATTGTGCGTGGAAAAGCTTGTTGTTGGCGCTGCCGGCAAAAGGCTTCAGTTTTTCGATCTGCGACAGATCGGAAATCCAGCCGTCACCGATCTTGCTGCTGATCAGTGCTGTCATTTCCGGGTTGGCGTGAGCGATCCAGCGCCTGGGTGTGACGCCATTGGTCTTGTTGTTGAATTTTTCCGGCCACAGCTCGTAGAAGTCCCGGAAGAGGCCTTTCTTCAGCAGGTCGGAATGCAGTTCCGCGACCCCGTTCACGGAGAAGCTGCCGACGATGGCCAGGTAGGCCATGCGCACGGATTTTCCGTGATCTTCCTCGATGATGGACATGCGCCGCCGGCGGTCACTGTCGCCGGGCCAGTGAATGGCGACCTGTTTGAGAAAGATGGCGTTGATGTCGAAAATGATCTCCAGCAGCCGTGGCAGCAGACGCTCGAACAGTTTCACAGACCAGCGCTCCAGTGCTTCGGGCAGGAGCGTGTGGTTGGTATAGGCCATAGTATTGCTGGTGATTTCCCAGGCCTGATCCCAGGACAGGTGCTTGTCATCGATAAGAATACGCATCAGTTCCGCAACCGCAATGGCAGGGTGGGTGTCATTGAGCTGGAACACGTTTTGCGCGGCGAAGTTGCTGTAGTCGTCGCCGTGGACCATTTCCCACTGGCGGACGATATCCTGCAGGCTCGCAGAGGCCAGGAAATACTGCTGGCGCAGGCGCAGCTCCTTGCCGTTTTCACTGGAATCGTTGGGGTAGAGCACCATGGTGATGTGTTCGGCATCGTTCTTGGCGGCGACGGACTCGGGATAGCTGCCGGCGTTGAATTCATCGAGGTTGAATTCGTCGGTTGCAGTGGCTTTCCACAGCCGCAGGGTATTGACCACACCGTTCCTGTAGCCGGAAACCGGCACGTCGAAAGGAATGGCCAGCACTTCTTCGGTATTCAGCCAGCGGGTTCTGGGTTCGCCGCGGCGATTGGTGAAATGCTCGGTGTGTCCGCCGAAATGCACGCGCTGGGTGTATTCCGCACGCTCCAGCTCCCAGGGGTTGGTGTCTCTGAGCCAGTGGTCCGGTTCTTCCACCTGGTAACCGTTCTGGATATGCTGGCGGAACATGCCGTATTCATAACGCAACCCGTAGCCCAGCACAGGCAGTTTCAGGGTGGCGCAGCTGTCCATGAAGCAGGCAGCCAGACGGCCGAGACCGCCATTGCCCAGTCCGGCATCGGGCTCTTCCGACTGGATTTCTTCCAGGGAGAGGGAGAACTTCTGCATCGCCTCGGCGGACTGCTCTTCGATATCCATGTTGAGCAAATGATTGCCCAGAGCGCGGCCGATGAGGAATTCGAGGGACAGATAGTAGGCGCGACGCTGTTTGGGCAGCCGATGCTGCAGCCAGGTGTTGCGCCAGTCTGTCATGATGCGGTCGCGAACCGTCAACGACAGTGCTTCATAGAGATAGTGGGGGTTGCAGCCCAGAAAGCGTCCCAGGTGATGAATCAGGTAGCGCCTGAAATCATGTTCCAGTGCTTTGGCATCCGTAGGGAGTTTTTCAGTTTCCGGCAGTACGCAAAGGTCGTCTTGAGTATCGTTCATGGTTTGTTGTTCAAAGGGTCGGTGATTTGGCTTGAGTAACTGATTATTGTAACGGCAAACGCCGGCGGTGGGGGAAATGGGAAAAAGGACCTAAAAAAGACCGGGCGACCCTTGCGGGGCCCGGTCAAAACCAGCGTCTTGCGGAGGGTTTGCTGGTAAGCCTCTAGGAATTGCTTGTACCGTCAGAAAATTGCGAGGATCTGAACCGAAAAGCGGTCATCCATGTCGCCGGGTATCTGATTCGGAGCGGCGCCGGATGAAAATCCCGGTGCTTCGGCGCTGCGGAACTCGTAGTTGGCGATCAGCCTGGCTTTCTTGTTGAAGAACCACTGGGCGCCGACGGTCCAGGTCTCGAAGTCCCGCTGGCCCAGCCTGGTGTCCGTACCCCGGTGCAGGATGTCGTAGCGCAGATCCAGCTCCAGTTGCGGCAGCACCTTGTAACCAATGTCCGCGTACCAGCCATCGGCCTTGTCGTCCGGCAGCATGTTCAGGGATGCCCTGGCGGTGCCGGCGTTGTTCAGGCTGCCGGCTACCGCGCCACCGTCGCTGCCGTTGAAGATCATGCCGTCCGCCCAGGTGAATTCAGCCGCGCCGCGCCACTTGCCCTTGAGATAGGTCGTACCAAAGCCCCAGCGGTTGCGGTCGAACTCCTGTTCTTTGGCGGTACCGAAGGCATAGTCCAGTGTGCGTTTGCCGCCGTTGTACCAGGCGAACATCTTCCAGCCCTGGCGACGTGCCTTCTTGCCGCCGAATACCAGCTCGGACGCCCAGTACAAGTAGTAGTCCTTGTTGCTGTCGTTGTCGCTCCAGTCAATACCGTTGCCGTTGCCTATCATGCCGGCATAGCTGTGTTCCCAGCTTCCGCTCTTGAAGGTATCAAAGACCTGTATGCCGATGTCACGGAAGGCGCCGATGGCGGAAACAGGCGCATTGGTCACGTCTTTGTCAGCACCCTTGCGGCTGCCGTCTTCGGCCAGGAATCTTTCGAGGAGTTGTTGATTGGCCATGTTGGTGAAATTGACATAGTTGAACACGTGAATGGCCATCAGGCCCTCTTCCGAACCCGGGGTCTTGAACAGACCCACACGGAAGCGGGCATGGGGTATGTAGTTGAAGGTCACGCTGGCGTCCGTGGCCTTGACCGCGCCGCCGCCTCCGAGCTTGGTGATGCCGTTGTTGCCTGCTTCAACCAGCAGGAAATAGTTAACGCCGCTGTCCAGACCGAAACCCGTGCCCCGGACACCGAGACGGGCGCGGCGGATCTGGAAAGTGTTGTTGGAATCAAGATCCGGGCCAATCATGTTGAAAGCGGCATCCTGTCCTTTCCAGGGGCCGGCAGCCAGTTCAGTGCCGTTGGTGGACTGGAACTCGGGCTGGATGAAACCCCAGACTTTCGCTCTGGGTGCAGCTGATGGATCTTCCGTACCCTGAAGCATGAGCCAGTTGGCAGCATACAGATTGCCGGCAGTGAATGATGTGGCGAGTAAAGCCGCACATCCCAGTATTTTTTTCATAGGAAATCCCCCTTTTGGATTGTGGAGTTTGGTGTTTTCTTACAGATGTGTTTTGTTACGGTTTGACCAGGGTGTAGCCTTTGTCCACCAGATCCATGATGCGCACCACGCCTGCGGATACACGGGTGGAATGCGGGTTCAGGGCCGGTTCCTTGCCTAGTTTCTTGGTAAAAGCCTTGATGGTGTTGGAACAGGCAGCGAAGCGTACGCCCTGGCTGGAAAGTCCGTCGATCCGCGACAGATTGCTGTTGTCCGCCAGCAGCAGCCGCAGGCCGGGGCCGAAGGCGACGATCTCGATGTCTATCTTGTCCTGTCCGTAGTGCTTGATGAGGTTGTTGGCGACATTCAGCACCAGTGTCTGTTTGAACGGGTTGGGATCACTGATCTGCAATACCACATGCTTTTCGGCGAAAGGCTTGTCATCAGTACCTTCCTCGGCAACGGCGCCGAGGCTGAAAAGCAATAGCGACAGCAGGATCAGCGGCCTCAAAATAGAAATTCTTGTTTTCATGTTCTCCTCTCCGGTTTTGTGCTGTAAGTGACCAGAAAGATGCAGGCAGGAAGGCGATTTATTCCCACGGGAACGAAAAAATGTTTTTCTTGGATTGAATGGAATATTTATTGCAGATGGTGCATCTTTCAT
>NZ_JBHNMF010000223.1:0-5213 GCF_048562965.1 Thiolapillus sp.
TAGTTAGATGTTGGAACCCTACCCAACACACCCGTGAACTTGGCAACATCCGGTTGAAACTGTACCATTGAGCGCTCTAACCCCAGCTTTCGCGGGAGAGACCAGCCTACGACTGGCGCCGAAGGCGCAATTCCGCCCGGAATCGCTCAGGCACAAGGACCGCGAAGCATGTCATCGGCACCGATGGCGGGTTGACTCTGGAGAGCGGCGGATTCACCGCCCACCGACGGGGCAGACACCGGCAGACCGGTGTCCAAACTCTCAGGTACCGGGACAGAGGGGCGGGATTCCTGCATCACGATGGAGAACCCCTTGGACAAGAAAACCATCCTCAATCAGACCCACCGCGAAATGGGCGCACGCATGGTGCCTTTTGGCGGCTGGGACATGCCCGTACACTATGGCTCCCAGATCGAAGAACATCATGCCGTGCGCAAGGATGCAGGCATGTTCGATGTCTGCCACATGACCGCGGTGGATATCCGCGGCCCCGAAGCCCGAAGCTTCCTGCGGCACCTGCTGGCAAACGACATCGACAAGCTCAGGATGCCGGGAAAGGCGCTGTATTCGTGCATGTTGAAAGAAAATGGCGGCGTGATCGACGACCTTATCGTCTATTACATGAGCGATGACTGGTATCGCATGGTGATCAACGCCGCCACCACAGAGAAGGATATCGCCTGGATGGAACGCCAGGCAGAGGGAGCAGACGTGGCCATCCAGCCCCGCCGCGATCTGGGAATGATTGCCATACAGGGCCCCAAAGCCCGGGAAAAGACCCTGCCCCTGCTGCCGGATGATCTGCGCGAAGCAGCCGGGCAGCTCGGCCCTTTCCACGCCGCAACCAACGGCGAGTGGTTCGTCGGCCGGACAGGCTATACCGGCGAAGACGGTTTCGAGGTGCTGCTGCCGGAAAACCAGGTCGTCGCACTGTGGAACGCGCTGGCAGAGGCCGGGGTAAGACCCTGCGGGCTGGGTGCAAGAGACACCCTGCGTCTGGAGGCCGGCATGAATCTCTACGGCGCCGACATGGACGAAGACACATCCCCTCTGGAATCCGGCCTCGCCTGGACGGTCCCCCTGGGCAACCTGGAACGCGATTTCATCGGCCGCAGCGCGCTGGTGGTGCAGAAAGTCAGCGGCAACCTTCCCCTGTTCACCGGCCTGCTGCTGGAAGGCAAGGGCGTTTTACGCAATCATCAGAAACTGTATGAAGGCGAACGTGAAGTGGGTGAAATCACCTCCGGCGGGTTTTCCCCCACACTGCAACGTGCCATCGGCCTGGCACGCATCAGCGCCGACGCCGGTGACGGGATCACCGTGGACATACGCGGCAGGAAACTGCCCGTCAGGCTGGTCAGACCGCCCTTCGTCCGCAACGGCAAGAGCTGCATCTAAATCTATATCAAGAGGACAGCAACATGAGCAACACCCCCGACAATCTCAAATACACCAAATCACATGAATGGGTGCGCGACGAAGGCGACGGCACGGTGAGCATCGGCATCACCGATCATGCCCAGGAACTGCTGGGCGATCTGGTGTTCGTGGAACTTCCCGAAGTGGGCACCCAGCTTACCGCCGGCGACGAATGCGCGGTGGTTGAATCTGTGAAGGCTGCTTCCGATGTCTACAGCCCCCTGGACGGCGAAGTGACAGAAGCCAACGAGGCACTGGCAGACAGCCCCGAAGCCATCAACGAAGCTCCCTACGACAACTGGATATTCAGGCTCCGCCTCAGCAATCCCGCCCAGTTGGATGAACTGCTGGATGCCGAAGCCTACGCCGCCCTGGCCGAAGAAGACTGATCCATGCCTTTCATTCCCCACACAGACAAGGAAGTAAGGCAGATGCTGGACGTCATTGGCGCGGAAAGCATTGACGACCTCTTCGACGAGATCCCCGATGCCCTGCGCTGCGGCAGTCTGGAAAGCCTGGGCGATGGCCTGTGGGAGCAAGAAATCAGCACACTGATGCAGGAAAAGGCCCGGGAAGACGGCCAGCCCCTGTGCTTCATCGGCGCCGGCGCCTATGACCATCATATCCCGGCTGCCGTCTGGCAACTGGCCACCAGGGGCGAATACTACACCGCCTACACCCCCTACCAGGCTGAGGCCAGCCAGGGCACCTTGCAGCTGCTCTACGAATATCAGAGCATGATGACCGAGCTCATGGCCATGGACGTATCCAATGCGTCCCTGTATGACGGCGCATCAGCATTGGCCGAGGCCGTACTCATGGCCGTGCGCGCCAACCGCAAGTCCAAATCCCGGCGCATTCTCATACCCCGGGCCCTGCATCCCCACTACAGGGCAACGGTGCACACACTGGTAAAGAACCAGGGTATCGAACTGGTGGAAGTCGCCTATGACGAAAAGACCGGCCAGACCAGCCTGGATGACCTGAACCGTCATCAGGGCGGGGATTTCGCCGCGCTGGTCATACCCCAGCCCAACTTTTTCGGTGTGCTGGAAGATGTGGATGCGCTGGCCGGCTGGGCCCAGGCCAACGGTATGTTGTCCATTGCCGTGGTCAATCCCCTGGCCATGGCTCTGCTCACACCTCCCGGGGAATGGGGCCCACAGGGCGTGGACATCTGTTGCGGCGACGGACAACCTCTGGGCGCTCCCCTGTCCTCGGGTGGCCCCTATTTCGGCTTCATGTGCTGCAGCCAGAAGCTGGTACGGCAGATGCCGGGACGCATCATCGGCCGTACCGTCGACCTGGACGGCAAGGCAGGCTTCGCCCTGACCCTGCAGGCCCGTGAGCAACATATCCGCCGCTCCAAAGCCACCTCCAACATCTGCACCAACCAGGGACTGATGGTCACCGCCGCCACCATTCACATGAGCCTCCTGGGCGCTGAAGGACTCAGCCGTATCGCCCGCAGATGCCACAGCAATCTGCAGCTGCTTGTGGAAAAACTCACCGGCCTGGGAGAGATAGAACCCCGCTTCGGCGGCCCGGTGTTCCACGAAACCGTGCTGACACTGCCCATGGAAACCAGGCAGGTGCTGCGCACACTGGCTGCCCACAATGTCCTCGGCGGTTTCGATCTGGCGACACACTATCCGGAGCTTGGCAATACCCTGCTGATCTGTGCCACCGAAAACCGCAGCGGGAACGACATGGACAAGTACCGGCTGAAAATGGAACAGATGCTGGCCTCACGCCGCCAGGGCGCCTGCGCTACCATGGCCAAATTCGACTGACAATATATCCACCGCAGGTCGGGCTTCAGCCCGACAGCCCCCCCCCGGAACGCCACCCATGCTCATATTCGAACATTCAAAACCCAGCCGCCGCGCACAGGCACAGGCTCCTTCAGCTGACAAACCCGCCGGCATTCCGGAAAAGCTGTTGCGCAAGCGCAAACCCCGGCTGCCTGAAGTATCAGAGATGCAGGCGGTCCGCCATTACACCCGCCTGTCCCAGAAGAACTTCTCCATCGACACCCAGTTCTACCCCCTGGGTTCGTGCACCATGAAATACAATCCCAGAGCCTGCAACAGCCTGGCCATGCTGCCGGGGCTCATCAACCGCCATCCCCTAGCGCCGGACACCCACAGCCAGGGCTTCATGAGCGCCATGTATGAACTGCAGGAAATCCTCAAGGAAGTCACCGGCATGTCCGCAGTTTCGCTGGCGCCCATGGCCGGGGCTCAGGGGGAGTTCTCCGGCATCGCCATGATACGCGCCTATCATGATGCCCGGAACGACACCGGACGTACCGAGATCCTCGTACCCGATGCGGCCCACGGCACCAACCCGGCCACGGCCGTCATGTGCGGTTACAAGGCGCGGGAAATTCCCACCAAAGCCGATGGCGATGTGGACATGGATGCACTGCAGGCCGCGCTGGGTCCCCAGACTGCCGGCATCATGCTCACCAACCCCTCCACCCTGGGAGTGTTCGAGCGCCGTATCAAGGAAATCGCCGACAGGGTGCACGGGGCCGGCGGGCTGCTGTACTACGACGGCGCCAATCTCAACGCCATACTCGGACGGGTGCGCCCCGGCGATATGAGCTTCGATGTGATCCACATGAACCTGCACAAGACCTTCTCCACCCCCCACGGTGGCGGCGGCCCCGGCGCCGGGCCGGTGGGCGTCAGCGAGCGGCTGCTGCCTTTCCTGCCCATTCCCATGGTTGGCACGGACGGTCGCGACTTTCACTGGCTGACCGAGGAACAGTGCCCCCAGAGCATCGGTCGCCTTTCCGCCTTTGCCGGCAATGCCGGTGTACTGCTGCGCGCCTATGTGTACGCAAAGATGCTGGGAGCAGAAGGCATGCACCGGGTGGCTGACTATTCCACCCTGAACGCCAATTACATGCTAAAGCGGCTCATGGATGCCTGCTTTACAGCAGCCTATCCCGAACGCCGCGCCACCCATGAGTTCATCATCACCCTGAAAAAGGAAGCGAAGGAACTGGGCGTGAATGCCATGGATTTCGCCAAGCGCCTGCTGGACTATGGCATGCATGCGCCCACCACCTATTTTCCCCTGGTGGTGCCGGAATGCTTCCTCATCGAACCGACGGAAACCGAAGCCAGGGAAAGTCTGGATGCCTTCGTCGATGCCATGATACAGATTCGGGAAGAAGCAAAAACGGATGCCGAAAAGCTCAAAGGCGCGCCTTACAGCCTGCCGGTGCGCCGCCTAGACGATGTTCGTGCGGCCCGTGAACTGGATCTGCGCTGGCAGCCCGGCGAGGACCAGGCATGAGCGCAAACAAGCCTGGCAACACCGGTATCACCCGCCTGATCAAGGCCTTCGGCTATTCCATGCAGGGCTTTGCCTCCTGCTTTCGCAGCGAAGCGGCTTTCCGCCAGGAAGTGGCCGTCTCCCTCCTGATCATCCCCCTGGGACTGTGGCTGGGCCAGACCGGGGTGGAGCGTGCACTCCTGGTCGCCAGCTGGCTGCTGGTGCCCATCGTCGAAATGCTCAACTCTGCCATCGAAGCCGTGGTCGACCGCATCGGCCCCGAGCACCATGAACTTTCCGGCCAGGCCAAGGACATCGGCTCTGCCGCCGTATTCCTCGCTATCAGCCTGTTCCTGCTGGTCTGGGCGCTGGTATTGCTGGGTCGCTAAGGAAGCTCTGATCGAATCAGTGATTTTCGTATTTCAATGCAAATCGGCTGTTTTTTGAAATATGAATGGGGATTATCTGTAGATTCTCCCTTGTTTGCCGCATTCCAGGCGCAATGA
>NZ_JBHNMF010000224.1:0-5165 GCF_048562965.1 Thiolapillus sp.
AATAGGTTGTCAAAGGCCGAGTCGATTTTGGGGACTGGGATGTCCCAAAATCTATCACGAGGCCGAAGACACGCTTGCGTTGCCGTCCACGTCTTTTCCTCATGCCAGTATTTGGCGCTATACTGGCACAGGTTTTTGGAGGAATTCCACTTAAAACGTCGAGGAACCCCAAATAACGGCATCTCATTCCATATATCAAGAAATGAGAAAGCCCCCGCCAAATGAATGGTCGAGGGGCTTACTGTCACCTGAATTTCTGCCCGGACAGGCCGGGTATCAAATCAGTTGTTCTGGATCACGATATTGGGGAACTTGGATGCATAGCTCTTGGCCTGCACCGCCAGTTTGGCAGCTGCCTTGCGGGCAATTTCGCGGTAGATCTCAGAAGTGCGGCAGTCCGGCTCGGCAACCACCGTGGGCTTGCCGGAATCAGTTTCCTCACGGATGCGCATTTCCAGAGGCAGCGCACCGAGAAAATCCACACCGTACTGATCAGACATGCTCTTGCCGCCGCCTTCGCCGAAGATATGCTCTTCATGGCCGCAGTTGGAACAGATATGGATGCTCATGTTCTCCACGATACCCAGTACTGGCACTTCCACTTTCTCAAACATCTTGAAGCCCTTGCGAGCGTCCAGCAGGGCAATATCCTGGGGCGTGGTGACGATAATAGCGCCGGACACGGGCACCTTCTGCGCCAGTGTCAGCTGGGTGTCGCCGGTGCCGGGGGGCAGGTCGATGATGAGGTAGTCCAGATCGGACCAGTTGGTATCGTTCAGCAACTGCTCCAGGGCCTGGGTGACCATGGGTCCGCGCCAGATCATGGGGGTCTCCTCGTCGATGAGGAAGCCGATGGACATGGCCTGCAGGTGATAGCTGTTCATGGGCTCCAGGGTCTTGCCGTCAGGGGATTCCGGCTGACCGGAGATACCCAGCATGCGCGGCTGTGAAGGACCATAGATGTCCGCGTCCAGGATGCCAACCTTGGCGCCTTCCTGGGACAGTGCCAGGGCCAGATTGACGGCCGTTGTGGATTTGCCCACACCGCCCTTGCCGGAAGCCACGGCAATGATGTTCTTGATGTTGTCGATAAGCTTGAGGGATTTCTGCACGGAGTGGGCAGCGATTTCCCAGCTCAGATCGACCTCGCAGTCAGTCACGCCGTCTACAGCTTTCACTGCTTCGCACAAACCGGCCTTGATATCTTCAGCCACGCTCTTGGCGGGAAAACCCAGCAGAACGGTCAGCTTGACCTTGCCGCCGTCGATCTGGATATCCTTGACCATCTTGGTGCTCACCAGATCCTTGCCCAGATCAGGCTGGACATAGCCCTTCAGGGCTTCTTCGATCGCTTCTTTGGTCACTTCTGACATGATTTGTTACTCCTGCCCCGAGGGCAAAACGAATTCTTTAACTGGGCGCGATTTTACACCACTGGAAGGTTAATACCAACCAAAACACTCGGACATTACCCATCTGTTCTGTGAGATAATAATAGGCTTATGTAAGCCGGTGCTTCAGCCCGATGAAGCGAATGTCGGGCTGAAGCCCGACCTACAAGCCCACCACAACCGATAGCGACAACCATGCGAAAGATCCTCGTCACCAGCGCCCTCCCTTACGCCAATGCCCCCCTGCACATCGGCCACATCGTGGAATACACCCAGACAGACATCTGGGCGCGCTTCCAGAAGATGCGCGGCAACGAGTGCTGGTACATCTGTGCCGATGATTCCCATGGTACGCCTATCATGCTCCATGCGCGGCAGAAAGGCATCACGCCAGAGGAACTGATTGCGGCCATGTCCGAGGAACATCAGGCGGATTTCCGGGATTTCCGGGTCGGGTTCGACAATTATCACAGCACACATTCCGAGGAAAACCGCGAATGTGCCGAGCTGATCTACGAGCGCAACCTAGCAGCGGGCCACATCACCAGCCGCAAGATCGTGCAGGCCTATGATCCAGAGGAAAAGATGTTCCTGCCGGACCGGTTCATCAAGGGTGAATGTCCCAAGTGCGGCGCAGCAGACCAGTATGGTGACAATTGCGAAGTCTGCGGGGCCACTTATAGCCCCACGGAACTTAAGAACAGCTACTCCGTGGTCTCGGGCGCCAAACCGGTGGAGAAGGAATCGGAGCATTACTTCTTCAAACTGGCGGATTTCGAGGACATGCTCAGGGAATGGACCCGCGGCGGCCACCTGCAGCCCGAAGTGGCCAACAAGCTGGACGAGTGGTTCGAGGCCGGCCTGCGCGAATGGGACATTTCACGCGACGCTCCCTACTTCGGTTTCGAGATTCCCGGCCATCCCGGCAAGTATTTCTATGTCTGGCTGGATGCTCCCATCGGCTATATGGCCAGCTTCAAGAATTTCTGCGGGAAAAAAGGGCTGGATTTCGACGAATTCTGGGCGGCAGGCGCCGAAACCGAGCTGTATCATTTCATCGGCAAGGACATCATCTATTTCCATGCCCTGTTCTGGCCCGCCATGCTGGATGGCGCCGGCTTCCGCAAGCCCATCACCATCCATGCTCACGGCTTCCTCACCGTGGACGGACAGAAGATGTCCAAGTCCCGGGGTAGTTTCATCAAGGCGCGCACTTACCTGGACAACCTCAACCCCGAATACCTGCGCTACTATTTCGCCGCCAAGCTGGGTTCCGGCGTGGACGACATCGACCTGAACCTGGAGGACTTCGTACAGCGGGTCAATTCCGACCTGGTGGGCAAGGTGGTGAACATCGCCAGCCGCTGCGCCGGCTTCATCAGCAAGCGCTTCGGCGGAAGGCTGTCCGAATCACTGTCAGAGCCGGAGCTGTTCAAGACGTTTACAGACGCCAGTGAATCCATCGCCGAACACTACGAAAAGCGCGAGTTCAGCCGCGCCGTGCGCGAGATCATGGCTCTGGCGGACAAGGCCAACCAGTACATCGACGAGAAACAGCCCTGGGTGGTGGCCAAGGAGGAAGGCCGCGAGCAGGAGCTGCAGGACATCTGTTCCATGGGCATCAACCTGTTCAAGGTAC
This sequence comes from Thiolapillus sp., assembly GCF_048562965.1. Classification (NCBI taxonomy): domain Bacteria; kingdom Pseudomonadati; phylum Pseudomonadota; class Gammaproteobacteria; order Chromatiales; family Sedimenticolaceae; genus Thiolapillus; species Thiolapillus sp. Next base: position 3,031 of record NZ_JBHNMF010000224.1, read on the forward strand.
TCATGGTCTACCTGCGCCCCATATTGCCGGGTACCGCCGAAGCCGCGGAAGCCTTCCTGAAGGTAGATACCCTGCAATGGAGCGACGCGGACAAGCCCCTGCTCGGCCGTGCAATCGACAAGTTCAAGCCTCTCATGACCCGTGTGGACCCCAAGAAAGTGGAAGCCATGGTGGAGGCCTCGAAGGAAGACATGCAGACCAGGCCGCAAAAGACTGCACCGGAAAAGCCGGCTCAGGACGCCATCGCCGATACCATCGAGTTCGACGACTTCGCCAAGGTAGACCTGCGCGTGGCGCGCATCACCAAAGCTCAGGCAGTTGAAGGCGCCGACAAATTGCTGCAACTCACACTGGACCTGGGTGGCGAGACCCGCAACGTCTTCGCCGGTATCAAGGCAGCCTATGATCCTGGCGAGCTGGAAGGGCGCCTCACCGTGATGGTCGCCAACCTGGCCCCGCGCAAGATGCGCTTCGGGCTTTCCGAGGGCATGGTGCTGGCTGCCGGGCCGGGTGGCAAGGATATCTTTCTCCTCAGCCCGGATGACGGTGCGCAACCGGGCATGAAGGTCAAGTAGTGCCGATGCATGCCAAGTCGTGGATCCAGAGACCCTGGACAGCGGCCCCATACTGTTTGCAACCTGAACCAACCCGCATAGCTTTCAGGAACCAATGAGAATATTGCTGCATCGGACCGGCTTCATCTGGATCATTGTCGTACTGGTGGCGCTGCGGATCCTGGGCATGGTCCTGGTACCGTTGACAGACACCACCGAAGCGCGATATGCAGAAATCGCCAGACTGATGGTCACCACCAATGACTGGATTACTCCCTGGTTCAAACCTGACGTACCTTTCTGGGGAAAACCGCCCCTGGCATTCTGGATGGAAGCGCTCTCATTCAAAGCCTTTGGCATCAATGAATTTGCCGTGCGCCTGCCATCACTGCTGGCCACTCTTGCTACCTCATGGGTAATATGGCGATTCGCACTCCTTACCGGCACAACACGGACCGCCCGTAACGCGGTACTGATCTACATCACCACTGCCCTGGCTTATGTGGCTTCCGGTGCGGTGATGACAGACCCGTTCCTGACCCTTGGTGTCACCTGGTCACTGGCAGCTTTTTATCTCGCACCAACAGCGCCGCGCTGGTACTGGCGCTATGGATTTTTTCTCGGTTTGGCCATTGGACTGTTGGCCAAGGGACCTTTGGCACTGATATTGACCTTTGCCCCCATCGTGATCTGGAGCTTCATTCACCGGTCCGGGACTGCACAATGCCATATCAAGGCCTTGCCCTGGCTGAAAGGAAGCCTGCTGACACTGCTGATTGGCTTACCCTGGTACATCGCCGCAGAATTGAAAACACCCGGTTTCCTGAATTACTTCATCATTGGCGAACACTTCATGCGCTTCATTCAGCCCGGATGGGGGGGGGGAGAGATCTGTACGGCAGTGCGCACAGGCATCCCAAAGGCACTATCTGGCTGCAATGGCTGATGGCGTCCTTTCCCTGGGGTTTGATTGCCATAGGATTGCTTCTTGGCAAAATGGTTGCAGCGCAGGACCGTAAAACGCTCAAAACCACCGCCGCCTCCCCTTTGCATTCTTACCTGCTGTCATGGGCTTTGTTCACGCCTTTGTTTTTCACGCCTGCGGGCAATGTACTCTGTACCTATCTGTTACCTGCCCTGCCCGCACTTGCCCTGATCCTGGCCATGGGCAGCGGCGACTCAGGACAAAAGCAGACTCATGGCAAGCGGCGGTTATGTTGCCCTGTTCCTCGTTCCATTGCTCTCTTTGGGCGCATACGGATATGTCATGCTGCAACCCGACAGCGTCAAAACAGAAAAAGGATTGGCGGCCTTCGCAAACAGAGCATCGGGCAATGCCAGCGGTAGAGAAGAAAACAACCCAACCCCTTTGTATTATCTTGGCAGCCCCCCTCCTTCGGCACGGTTCTATGCCCGGGAGAAAGCTGCAAAACTCAGTAAAGGGCACCTCTATTAATTGCCCCTAGTCGAGTAGATCGGCCATTGCTGGCTTTCACCCTCACAGAACCGGACGTGCGGATTTCCCGCATCCGGCTCTTCCGAGCAGGTCACCCGGATTGAGCGGGAGCCAATTGTCTGGGC
>NZ_JBHNMF010000225.1:0-5161 GCF_048562965.1 Thiolapillus sp.
GCTCCCTGCAAACGACAATATCCTTGTCAAGGCAGGTGATTAATTAATTCAGTATATTGGCATGCGCTAATTATCTGGAGCTGCCCGAAAAAGATAGCTATTTATAGACGGTAACTATTTAGGCCGGTTGGGGCACTTCGGATTGTTGCATTCGCCGTAAAGGATCAGCGAATGGTCCGCGATGGTGAAACCGTGCTTTTTGGCGATCTTGGCCTGACATTTTTCGATGGTTTCATCCATGAACTCCTCCACCTTGCCACAGGTGAGGCAAACAATGTGGTCGTGATGCTCGCCACGATTCAGCTCGAATACCGCCTGGCCGCCTTCGAAGTGATGCCGCTCCGCCAGACCGGCGGCTTCGAACTGGGTCAGCACCCTGTAAACCGTGGCCAGACCGATTTCCTCGTCACGCAATAACAGTTCCTTGTACACGTCTTCAGCCGTCATGTGGCGCTGCGCATTTTCTTCGAGAATTTCCAGAATCTTCATTCGGGGAAGGGTCACCTTCAAACCGGCCTTGCGAATCGTTTGCTGATCCATTTCTGTCTCCAATTCAGATGCCGCCACTGGCGGAATCCGTTATCATGTGCACCTGAATCTTTTCAGTCTACACGGGACGCCAATGCGTAAGCTTCTCATTTCTATTGCCCTGAGTGCAAGCCTGAGCGCCTGCAGCAGCATAGATATCGACAAGGACACCTGGGATGTATTCGGGAATGTCATCCCCGAGTCCCTGGAAAAACTGCCGTTTGTCTATCGGCCCCAGATCATTCAGGGGAATCTCATTACCCAGGACAATGTAAATATGCTGCAGCCGGGCATGCACAAGAAGCAGGTGCAGCTGGTCATGGGCACCGCGCTGATACAGGATATTTTTCACGACAATCGCTGGGACTATTATTACGGTATGGGCATCGGTCACATCGAGCTGGAGAAGCACCTGACCCTGTATTTCGAGGATGACAAGCTGGCGCGTATCGTTGGCGACTACCAGCCCCTGCCGCCCATCAAGGGCGAAGGCGCACCGGAAAATCCCAACACCATCATCACCGTGCCGGACTGGCAGCCACCCCACAAGACCCTGTTCGAAGAAGTCGTCAACATGGTGGGCCTGGAGACGGAAGATGCCGAAGCAGCCCAGCAGGCCATAGAAGCAGAGGCTCAGGAAAAATCCGCCGAAGAGGCTGACAGCAAACCGGCCGATCAGCCCTGAATGAAGTGCTCGCGGTAGTAGGCGAGTTCGGCGATGGATTCGCGAATATCATCCATAGCCAGATGCGAGCCTTTCTTTTCAAAGCCTTCCGCCATTTCCGGTGACCATCGACGGGCAAGTTCCTTCAGGGTGCTCACATCCAGGTTCCGGTAGTGGAAGAACGCCTCCAGCGCCGGCATCAGGCGCGCCATGAAACGCCTGTCCTGACAGATACTGTTGCCGCACATGGGTGAAGCTCCGGGAGCCACCCATTCGCGCAGGAAGGTCAGGGTCTCCTCTTCAGCCCGGGAGGTACTGCAGTCACTGTTCCTGATACGCTCCACCAGTCCTGATGCTCCGTGCTGACGGGTATTCCACTCATCCATGGCAGCAAGTACCTCCTCAGGCTGGAAGATCTCCAGCTCCGGTCCCTCGGCCAGGACATTCAGCTCGGAATCCGTAACGATGGTGGCTATCTCGATGATCTGATCATTTTCTGTATCCAGACCGGTCATTTCCAGATCGATCCAGATCAGGTTGTCTTTTGAAACAGGCATAATGCATCTCGCAGTTTGAAAAAGTTGCCGCATTTTACGACATGCCCGGCACGGATTGCGTAAAATGTGCTTATTGCTCCATCCCACTGAAAAAAACAGATGAACGACTTTACCTGGGGATTTCTCCTGCTGCTTGCGGGGGGACTGGTACTGGAACTGTGGCTGTTGCGTCGCCAGACGCTTTCGGTCAGGACACACAGCAACCGCGTGCCGGAAGCCTTTGCCGAAAAGATCAGCCTGGAACAGCACCGCAAGGCGGCCAGCTACACCCTGGCGAATATCCGCATGGAGCAGATCGGATTGCTGTTCGGCGCCTTTCTGCTGCTCGCCTTTACCCTCGGTGGCGGCCTGAACTGGCTGGATGCCTGGTGGCAGTCTCTGGACATTCCTGCGCTGTGGCAGGGCACCGGACTGCTGCTTTCCGTGCTCGCCCTGTCCACATTGCTGGAGCTACCCCTGAGCGCCTGGCGCACCTTTGTTGTGGAGGAAAAATTCGGCTTCAACCGGACCACACCGCGGCGCTTCGTGACCGACCAGCTGCTGCAGCTGATCCTGATGCTGGCAATCACCAACCCCCTGGTCGCCAGCATATTGTGGCTGATGGAAAAAGCCGGCGACACCTGGTGGATAGGCGCCTGGCTGGTCTGGATGAGCTTTACCCTGTTCTTTACCTGGGCATATCCCAGCGTGATTGCGCCTTTGTTCAACAAGTTCAGCCCGCTGCAGGATCTGTCACTCAAGGAGCGTCTGGAAGATTTGCTGCTGCGTTGCGGGTTCAACAGCAACGGCATGTTCGTGATGGATGGTTCCCGGCAGTCCAGTCATGGTAATGCCTACTTCAGCGGTTTTGGAAAGAACAAGCGCATCGTCTTTTTCGACACCCTGCTGAAAAGCCTCGAGGCAGACGAGATCGAAGCCGTCCTCGCCCATGAACTGGGACATTTCAAACGCCGTCACGTACTGAAGATGATGCTTACCATGGCGCTCATTTCCCTGCTGGGACTGGCCTTGCTGGGCTGGCTGATGCAGCAGCCGTGGTTTTTCGAGGGGCTGGGCGCCCACCATCACAGCCACGCAATGGCGCTGGCGCTGTTTCTGCTCGTGATTCCCACCTTCACCACCTTTTTTACGCCTATCTTTTCATCGTTGTCACGCAAGCACGAGTTCGAGGCGGACAACTATGCCGCGCAGCAGTCCAGTGCCGCCGCACTTATCAGTGGCCTTGTCAAAATGTACCGGGACAACGCCAGCACACTCACCCCGGACCCCCTGTATTCAGCCTTTCACCACAGCCACCCGCTACCGTGCGCATTGCCCATTTATCCTCTAAACTCAAGTAACCGACAGATACAGGCCAGAACCCATGAAACAGCTATTGACCTTTACCGCTCTCTTCATTGTGCTCACTGCGAGTGCCGGCGCATCCGAAGATTTCCAGGCTGAAAAATTCCATCAGACCAGTTGCACCGGCTGCCATGACAGCAGCGTCTATACGCGCAAGAAACGTCGTGTCAACTCCCTTCCCCGACTCGAATCCCAGGTGCGCATGTGCGACGCCAATCTCGGCAAGAAGCTCTTTGACGACGACATCCATTCCCTCACTGATTACCTGAATGACAACTACTATCACTTCGGAAAATAGTCCCGGCTGATGGCTCAGCGGCGTCTTACCAACAGGCAGCGCCAGCGCATTGCCAAACTGCAGGAAGATCGCCAGAAAAGGCTTTCCCAACGGGTTGAACAAACCCTGCTCGATGCCCCGGACAGCGACACCCGTCGTGGCCGGGTGATCAGCCGTCACGGGCAGCATCTGCTGGTTCAGGATAAACAGGGTAAAAACCATCACTGCCTGTTTCGCCAGAATCTGGGAGAAATCGTTTGCGGCGACCGGGTGCTGTGGCAAACAGCAAGTGACGATCAGGGAGTGGTTGTTTCCCTGCTTCCCCGGGATACCGTGCTTTCCCGGCCCGATTACAGTGGCAGGGACAAACCCCTGGCCGCCAACATCACCCAACTCATCGTGGTGCTGGCGCCGAAACCCTCCCCCACCGGCTACCTTACCGACCAGTACCTGGTCGCCGCGGAACTGATTGGCGTCAAGGCGCTCATCACCCTCAACAAGGCGGATCTGCTCGACAAGGAACAATGGAAGCAGTTTGCACAGCAATTCAGCCACTATCAGGACATCGGATACCCGCTGGTGGGTGTCAGCGCCCATCTTGAACACGGACTTAAACCCCTGCAGGAAAGACTGGCCGGTGAAACCAGCATCCTGGTGGGACAGTCGGGAGTGGGAAAATCCTCCCTGATCAATGCCCTGATCCCTCAGCGGGAAGAAACCGTCGGAGAACTGTCGGAAGCCAGCGGCCTTGGCCGGCACACCACTTCTGTCGCCACCCTGCATTTCCTCGCCAATGGCGGTGAAATTATCGACTCACCGGGAGTGCGCAGCTTTCGCCTGGGTCAGATCAGCCGTCAGCAACTGGAGCAGGGATTCCGGGAGTTCGCTCCCTACCTCGGAAACTGCCAGTTCAGCAACTGCACCCACCGCAGCGAACCCGGCTGCGCACTCATCGAAGCCATGAAAAGCGGCGCCATCCACCCCGACAGGCTGAAAAACTTCCTGCACATGGCAGAACAGCTCAACAAGGGCCGCTGAGAGGGAATGCTGGAACTGCCGGGATAAGTACAAGGATGTACCCTAGTAGAGCAACGCAGGAGCAGTTGTCGAAAGCAGTTCCAGTGCACTGCGCCTGCGGCATACGACCGCCGAGGATGGCGGAAGTGCTGGCAATGCACGACTCCATGGATGGAGGAGGTAGAGCGAAGCAGGAGCCAGAGCCAAGGAGCGTGCCAGTGCACTACATCCCTGGAGATGCGCCGCTCCGGCCATCCATGGCCTCTCGCGGCATACCGTACATCCTGTACATAAAAAAACCGGCATCATGCCGGTTAAAAATCAAGGTACAGTTCTATTATCCTCAAGCTCGTGCCAGAATCTCCGCTCCTTCAAGCCTGGGTATGACTGTATTCTCCTCCAAATCCATGCGTTGCCTTAAACTCTTCAACACGGCATGCGTATCCTCAATAAAGGCATCTGTAAACTGAAACTCACACGCTGCCAGCCATGGAGAGCGAAGCGAAGGCTGGTAGTCCCCAGTAGCCGCGAGGCCGCACTGTTTTCCCGGCGTGCCTTGCGCCAGAGGGAAAACAAAGTAGGCCTCCGAACGCGGCGTCCAGTCATATGGGAGCCAAGTACGGAGCAGCAACGAGCTTGCGAAGTTGTTGCGCAGTGCTTGGTGACCAGGACGGCTGGGGCACAAATAGGTTGTCAAAGGCCGAGTCGATTTTGGGGACTGGGATGTCCCAAAATCTATCACGAGGCCGAAGACACGCTTGGTCTTTCAGCCAC
>NZ_JBHNMF010000226.1:0-5157 GCF_048562965.1 Thiolapillus sp.
GCATTGGTGGCCGCCAATGTGGCGATTTGACCGCGCAGCGTCGCAATGAGGCCGTTCAGCGACGCGATCCGAGTGTTGAGCGACGCGATCCGCGCCCCCAGTGTTTCCACCGTGTCCGGCTCCGGCAACGCCGGCGGGTTCGGATCCTCTTCCCGCACATAATCCGGTTTTACGGTGTTGATGTCGTGTGCTGCCGGTGCAGCTGGCACACTCGCCCCGACTTCAATGGCGCCGATATCACATTGGAGAGAGGGTCGCGGCGCACCACGTTGATCAACGGGGGAACAATGGCTGCTCGCCCCATCGACGACAGCACTCGCAGACGTCGGCATCATGGTTTTGGTAGGGCCACCATTGTCCATCAATTGCCCCATGTGAGGCTCACCACGGTCGGAGCCACCGCAGCTGGCATCATCCGACCAGGTGTTCACACTGTTGAAATGGCCGCCCTCACAGTTGTCGCTGCTGACCCCTGCGATGATCGTGTTAATCAGATGGACGTTATAATCCCGATTGTCATACGACGGCACAGATGATGGATATTGGTTGTACAGGACCGAGTTGCTCGCGCTGTTGCTCGCGTGCGGCCCCTGGTTATTGGCCATGGTGGTGTGTTTGAGGGTAACACTGCCACCCTCGTTGTACAGCACAGTGCCCTCGCTGTATCGCCCACCGATGACCTGCGCCTCGTTGTGTGCAAAGGTGCTGTTGATCGCATATACCGTGCCGCGATGATTATAAACGGCACCCCCGTTGCCCACGGAGACATTAGCTTCGAAGGTGGATCCCTCGATGCGCAGATTGCCTCCGCCATCGGATGAGCCGTCCGTGGACAGCACCGTGAAAATCGCACCGCCCTGTCGATCCGCTGTGTTGTGGTCGAGAGTGCTGTGGGTAACCCGCACGTCGCCGAGGCTGTAAATCGCACCGCCCCAGCCGTCGTAAGCGCGGTTATAGTCGAGGTGGCTGTACTCGATGATGACTTTTCCGTAGCTGAATATCGCACCGCCCATGGAGCGGACGATCCCTCCGGTCAGATGTACGGATTTGAGGGTGAGCGTCCCGGTCCGTTCCACGTAGAGCATCCGACCGACGGGTTCTCCGCGCGAGTTTTTTGTGGATCGGATCGTTATGTCTGGCACCCGGTCGCCATTAATATCGCCGTTGATCGTGATGGCTTTGCTGACGTGGATGTCCTCGTTGAGCCAGATGGTTTTATCGTAAAGCCAGGGCGCGAAAACGATCGTGTCCCCGCGTTTCGCGGCGCCCATCTGAGCGCGCAGCGATCCAAGGCCCGCGTTGTTGGTGTTTGTTACCCGCAGGATCGTCGGCACATGGTTGGTGTCGTGCAGCTCATTTGACAGCGCCACCATCTCGTCTTGGAGATCATGCAGGCGAGCACTCGCGGGTGTCTGTTTGTCGATTGTCCGGGCGACTGGCGGGACTGGGATGATGGCCCCGTATTCAACCGAGCCGATATCACATAATCTGTCATGGACACCGTTCGCACGGTCTATCCTGAGTGCCCCACGTTGGTCCTTTGCCGCGCACATGTGATGGGCGGTCGGATCAATCAGGCCGCTGGTGCCGTGGGTGGGGTCGTCATAATACGGCGTGTGCGATTTTGTGATGCCCCCGTTGTTCTGGAGCGGTCCCAGTTTCGGATCGCCCCGGTCCGTGCCCTGGTGCTCATAATCAGACCGGTCACTGATATGCGCCACACAGGTGTTGTCATCGAACCAGGTGTTGGGGCCGATGTTGTAGCCTGCCAGTCCCCCACAGTTGCGACCGGTAGATTTTTCGATGACTGTATTGACGAGGAGAATCTCTTCCTGCCCCCACTCGCCTTCATTGTAGATCGTGCCACCGTTGTTTTTGCGGCGGTTTCGGTTGCCATCCTGCACCTCTTTGGCGGATGTCCGGTTGCCATCGCCACCAAAGAAGGAATCGTCATAGGTGTCCTCGACGTCAGTTAATGGATTAGAAATATTGCCCGACATCGTGACGCTGCGGAACTCGGTGTGGCCGCCGTGCTGGTAAAGCACGGAACCCCGATTCTCGGCAGTCGCGGCGTTGCCTGGACCGGTGACTGCCCGGTTATCACTGAGGGTCAGATCGATGAAATCGACATCGCCCCCTTTGTTATAGACCACGCCGCCCTGGTGTTTCGCGGAATTGTGATAAAAACCGGAGTGGGTAAGGTAAACGCGCGAGAGCGAATCGATGGTTTTTTCGTTATAAATGACTGCCCCGTCAATCGTAACGGTGTTTCCCAGCGCCTCACTTGTGGCGATGATGATCTTCCCCCGGTTGTAAACGGCGCCGCCGCGACCGGCGTGGTTGTCTTGGAGACGGGAGTTATCCATTCGGATGGTGCCCAGGTTGTAAATGGCACCGCCATCTCCGGAAGATCGACCGTAGCGTAGCGTGACGCCGCGCAGATGCATCGTGATTCCCTTGGGCACGTAAAAGATGCGGTGTGCATTTTTTCCGCTGATCGTAATGTCCGGCTTTTCATCGGCATCAATATCGCCCACGATAGTCATGCGTTTGCTGATGCGCAGCTCAGCGTCGAGCTCAATCGTTTTGCCGTGCAACCACGGGGCAAACGTGACGGTGTCTCCGGGGTCGATGCGATTGTAGACATCGCGTAGTGATCCCACCCCGCTATCCTCAGTAACCAAAACGCTCCAGGTACGTGCGACTGCCGATTGTGCAATCAACAGCAGCAGTGATACGATAATCATCGATTTCATTTGATTCCCTCATTTGTTTTCGTTTTCATTTGCCCCGGCGCCACCGGGGCATTTTTTGTCAGTCGATGTTGCCGTCGGGTGCACCCACCGTTGTTATTTCGAAGGTTGCCAGTTTTACGGTGGGTTTGAGCCGGATGCCGATGGCCACGGCCATGTCGGCCGGACCATACCCAACAGCGCCGGGGTATTCCGTCTGGTCGGGGGTAAACGTTTGCCAATCACTCTGAGGACCTGTCAATCGACCCGGCTCCAATACGTCGCCTCCGTACGCGAAATACGCCTCCTGACTCCCCAGCCAGCCCAACCATTCGGCGTTTTTTAGATTGCGCACGCCGACTGACATGCCTACTGTGGGTTGCACGCCATCCACTACCAGCAGTCTCCGGGGATGATTTTCTCCCCCTACAATCAGAGCATTTGACCAGGGCTCGCTGCCAAAATCGACGTCGGTATAGCTACTGATCGACACGTCTCCGAACGGCTGATCACTGCTGAACTCGTACCGGCTCGTGTGAAAATCGGTGCCGGCCTGCATCGTTGATACGACGCGCCAGTAGATGACGCCGTTCTCGCCACGGAAATGCCCAGATGATATTTTGCTGCCATCCGCATGATGCTGAACCGAATCCTTACCCCAATAACTCATCTGTTGAGGACGTGGCGATGACGGCACTTTGTATGCCATCTGATGCTCGTACAGCACCGACTCACCGTCGATCGCCACGTGCGTCATTTTCCCAGATGCTGCGAGCTGCACCTCCATGCGATTCAGATATTGATCCTCCAGTTCGTTGAGGCGCGCAATGGCGGCATCGCGTTGTGCCTGGACCTGGCCAAGCTGTGTTCTGAGCTGGGACCGGTGGGCGTCTTCCGCGCGGCTCACCTGCGTGCGCAGGGTGGCGATCGTCGCAGTGAGCGTTTCGATCTCGGCCACTTTGGCCGCGATGGTGGCATCGCGCTCAACAACGGCCGCCTGTCTCTCAGTCGCGAGGATGTGGAGCGTTGTGATGCGCCGGTTGAGTGCGGCGATATCTTCGTTGTGTTCCTCTGGCGGGGTGGTGTTGATGGGTGTCGGCAACGCGCGAGACGGGGCGCTGTGGTCTGCCTCAACGCTACCGATGTCGCACTGCGAATCACGCGCCGCACCGCGCTGATCATGTGCGGCGCAGGTCGTCGGAGAGCCATTGATCAGGCCGCTGCCGGATAGCGGCATGTGGGTGAGGGTATAGCCGCCGTTATCGGCCAGGGGTCCCAGCTTGGGACTGCCACGATCAGTGCCATGATCGTTGTAGTGCCGCTGCTGGACACAGGTATTGTCATCCGACCAGATAGACGCGCCTGCCGAAAAGCCGCCGAGACCGCCACAGTTTCGACCTTGGGAGCCGGTGATGACGGTGCTCCGAAGGATGATTTCTTTTGCATCGGCACCACCGTAGTTGTAAATCGTGCCCCCGTTCATCATCCGGGCCCGGATGTTGCGCCGTTGGATCGTTCTGAACAATTCGCTGTTAGACCCGTTGTACGTTGGCTCTTCGTGCATCGTCACCGGCGATGATACGTTGTCTACCAGGGTCGAGTCACGAAACTCAACGGTTCCCATCATGTTGTACAACACGCTCCCTTTGTTGTCCGTGTTCTGCCAGGAGCCTGGGTGTTTGACCATGTTGTAGGAAAACGTGCTCTTTTTGATGAAGGCGGTCTTGTAGTCGTTGTAGATGACGCCCCCCGTCTTGTCAGCCATGTTATGTGCAAATGTTGACGTCTGGATGCGCAGCGTGCCGTTGTTGTAGATGACACCCCCGTGGCTCCACGCCATGTTGTCCATCGCCGTTGTAGTTTCGATGTTTAGAAATCCTTTGTTGAAGATCGCGCCACCGAGACCCACGCTCTCGTTGCGAATGAAGCGCGAGTATTTGATGTAGAGTGTGCCCCAGTTGGCAATCGCGCCGCCCTCGTTGGCGTGTCCGCGCATCAGTTCCACCGACTCCAGTGCCAATCTCGATCCCGCGGTGATATTGAAAATCCGAGTTTTGCGCTGGCCGTCGAGTGTGATATCGGGTTTATGGTCGTCGTTGAGGTCACCCTTGATGGTCAGGTTTTTGTTGATGGTGATCTCGCTGTACAGGTGAATCTGTTTCTCGTAGAGCCACCGGGCGAAGGTGATAGTGTCACCAGATACGGCCGTTGCGATGGCGGCGCGCAGTGTATTTGGGCCGTGGTCCGCTAGGCTGTTTACCTGATACGTGGTGGCGATTGCGGGATGTGCCATCGCTGCCATTCCGGCTATAATGATTCTCGATTTCATTTGATTTTCCTCTTGTGATTTCATGAGCCGGGGCCGCAACCCCGGCTTTTCTTTGTGCTCATTTCCGATCGGGTCGTCTCCAGTCAAAAACGATGG
>NZ_JBHNMF010000227.1:0-5154 GCF_048562965.1 Thiolapillus sp.
ACCATGTCCCGCAGAAAAACATCGGGCACATCACGCCCATTCAGGCGCTTAAGGATTGGCACAAAAAACAACCGGAATTATTCAAAAAGAAAATCTATGATCTATCGGGACTTGACATGTGTAGTGCTTGGTGACCAGGACGGCTGGGGCACGAATAGGTTGTCAAAGGCCGAGTCGATTTTGGGGACTGGGATGTCCCAAAATCTATCACGAGGCCGAAGACACGCTTGGGTGTCAAGGGTGAACCTGAAAGCCGTCTGGATCATTCCAGGCATTGGCCGCATCACGGAAAGCGCTGTTCCAGGACTTGCCGCTGGGGCTGCTTGCCGAGCCCTTGTAGCGCAAGTCGTAATGAAAGGCGGATTGTCCCTCCGGCCATTTGGATCCGTCCAGCTCATAGGCCTGAACCGGGGCAGCGGTAAAACCGGCCAGCAACCCTGTCATGACGACCGCTGACAGCATTTTCATTGGACTACCCCCCGCAACAGGGCTTTGAAATCCCCCGGATCGAGAGGTCCTGCACGGGAGGCCTGGGGTTCAGTCAACACGCCCCGGGCGATACCTTTGCTCAGTTCCTGCCGCGATTTTTCAAGGGAACCCAGGTCTAGACCGAATACCGGCTGCCCTCCCAGGGTTGATACCGTCTGGCGACGGAGATCCTTGTCAAACTGCACCAGAAAGTGTCCCTGATCCCAGCCGTAGAGCGGGTTGACCAGAGGCCTGCTGATATCTTCCACGAAATAGATTCCGTGCTCTCCCATGGCGGGAATCTGCATATCCGAAACCGTGACACTCAGATCACCGGCAGTGCCTCCCAGAAAGGACAGCTCGATAGATGGCTGATCATACTGACCCTTGATGAGATCAAGAATTTCGAACTTCACCCAGGTATGAATGGCCCGGGAGCCGGGAGTGTGCTCAATGTGTTTGGCGATCACACGGCCTTCGAATACCAATTGGGCGCTGCCGGCGACCTCGGCCATGTCCACCCGCCTGACGCTGGATGCGCTGGCCAGCAGAGGCAGAAACAGCAGGATGAAATACGGAATAAGACGTCTTGCAAGGATCTTCATGGTTCTGTTCCCGGATAAATGAACATCTTGGCAACGGCGGCAGGAAGCGGCATCACATTGCCGATACCGCTTCCTGTAACCTTCCGAACCATCAGAGAGATCCGGGCCTTGTGTTACTTGGAATCAGACATATCCAGCATCAATCGGTTCAACCGATGCACGAAACCTGCCGGGTCTTCCAGCTGCCCGCCTTCGGCCAGCAGCGCCTGATCATACAGCAGGTTGGCGAGCTCGGAATAACGGTCCTTGTCATTCTCCTTTTCCAGCCGTTCGACCAGTGGATGCTCCACATTGAGCTCCATGATGGGAGTGGGCATGGGCGCATCCTGCCCGAGTTGCTTGAGCACCCGTGCCAGATTCTGGCTCATGTCATAGTCGTCGACCACCAGACAGGCGGGAGAATCCACCAGACGGCTGGATACACGGACTTCCTTCACCTTCTCGCCCAATGCCTTCTTGATGCCCTTGAGCAGTTTCTTGTGCGCTTTCTCCGCCTTCTTCTGTTCTTCCTTGTCTTCCTCAGCTTCAAGTTCGCCCAGGTCCAGTTGGCCTTTGGTGACAGACTGGAAGGTCTTCTCCTTGTATTCCGTCAGGTGTGACATCAACCACTCGTCCACGCGATCGGTCATCAGCAGCACTTCGATATCCTTCTTCTTGAAGATCTCCAGATGAGGGCTGTTTCGCGCTGCGGCCAGGGAATCCGCCGTGATGTAGTAGATCTTCTCCTGCTTCTCCGCCATGCGCCCGATGTATTCATCCAGGGAAACCGTTTCCTCATCCCCTTCGGATTTGGTGCTGGCGAAACGGAACAGACCGGCAATACGCTCCTTGTTGGCGAAGTCTTCCGCCGGACCTTCCTTGAGAACCTTGCCGAACTCGTCCCAGAACTTCTGGTATTTTTCAGGATCGTTTTTGGCCATGTTCTCGAGCAGGCCGAGAATACGCTTGACGTTGGCGCTGCGGATGGTATCGATCTTGCGGTTGTGCTGCAGCAGCTCGCGGGATACGTTCAGGGGCAGGTCGTCGGAATCCACCACCCCTTTCACGAAACGCAGGTAGTGAGGCATGAGCTTGTCCACTTCATCCATGATGAACACCCGGCGCACGTAGAGCTTCACGCCGTGCTTCTGTTCCCTGTCCCACAGATCGAAAGGCGCGCGTGAAGGAACATAGAGCAATGACGTGTATTCGTTGGTGCCTTCGACGCGGTTGTGCGACCAGGCAAGGGGATCTTCGAAATCATGGGCGATGGACTTGTAGAAGTCCTTGTATTCCTCGTCAGTGATTTCGGACTTGTTGCGCATCCACAGCGCAATACCCTTGTTGACCTGCTCCCATTCGATTTCCCTGTCTTTGTCCTTCTCTTCCTCTTCTGCTCCCGTATCTTCCTTGGGCATTTCGATGGGGATGGCCAGGTGATCCGAAAACTTGCTGATGATCTGGCGCAAACGCCAGCTGTCGAGAAACTCGTTGTCGTCCTCGCGCAGATGCAGGGTTACTTCAGTACCCCTGCCTTCCTTTTCCACGGTTTCGATGCTGTAGCTGCCCTCGCCGTCGGACTCCCAGCGCACACCATGTTCGGGTTCCATGCCGGCACGGCGGGTTGTCAGCGTCACCCTGTCTGCGACAATAAAGGCAGAGTAGAAACCCACACCGAACTGGCCGATGAGCTGGCTGTCGGACGTTTCATCCCCGGAAAGATTTTCGAGGAACTTCTTGGTGCCGGAACTGGCAATGGTCCCGATGGTATCCATGACTTCCTGACGGCTCATACCGATGCCATTGTCGGAAACAGTGAGTGTCCCGGCGTCCTTGTCCACCCACACGCGGATTTTCAGCTCGGGATCACCTTCGTACAGAGCGTCATCCGCCAGGGCCTCGAAACGCAGTTTTTCCGCCGCATCGGAGGCATTCGAAATCAGTTCACGCAGGAAGATTTCCTTGTTGCTGTATAGCGAACGGATGACCAGATTCAGAACCTGGCTCACTTCCGCCTGAAATTCTATGGTTTCTTTATGTGCTTCGACTGTCATGTAGTGTTTCTCCCGAATTACCACAAATTTATTATGAATTGAGCCTACATTTGGTTTCAGAAAGCAAATTTCAACCCCCAGCAAGAAAAAAATTTCAGATCTGCCATACTTCTTTAAACCAGAACCTTCAGCAGAGAACCATCTTGCCCCCGACAACCGCCCGCTTCCTCCTTGTCATCAGCCTGAGCCTGTTGCCACTGCAGTCGGCCAACGCATTCTTCTGTTTCAAGTTTTTTATGGGAGGCAATTCGGGCAATCACCCGCCCCGCCGTCTGCCTTACAGCGCCCGCAGGTACGGCACGCCGCCTCCTTCCTGGTTTCTTTCCCAACCCCGTTACGCACCCTACCCGGCATACACGCAAATACCCGACGAACAGCCGCCGCAGTATCCCCAGGTTCCCGCCAGTACTATTACCCCATCGGAATCCAGTATGTGATTTGACCTCGATACCGCTAGAATAGCGCGCAGAAAACCCAATCTCGAGAAAAGATCGTGACAGAAAGAAAAACAGATGTAGCCATCATTGGCTCCGGCACGGCCGGTCTCAATGCCATGGGGCGGGTCAAGCGTGCCGGAAAGGATTTCGTACTCATCAACGGCGGTGAACCCGGTACCACCTGCGCCCGCGTGGGCTGCATGCCTTCCAAGGCCATTATCCAGGTTGCCGAGGATTTCCATCGCAAGTCCCTGTACGATCGCGAGGGTATCGAAAACTGGGAAGGAATGCGCGTCAACATCCCCGAAGCCATGGAACACACCCGCGATCTGCGGGACACCTTCGTCGATCGCGTGCTTTCAAACAGCACTGACCACCTCAGCGAAGAAGTATTCATCGAACAGTATGCCCACTTCGTAGAACCCGGCGTGGTGGAACTGGAAGACGGCCAGCGTATCCGCGCGGACAAATTCGTCATCGCCACCGGTTCCACCCCCATCGTTCCCGAGGCGTGGAAAGCCTTTGGCGACCGTATCGTCACCACCGATGAATTCTTCGAACTGGAAGACCTGCCCGCCTCCATGGCGGTCATCGGGCTGGGGGTCATCGGGCTGGAACTGGGCCAGGCCATCGCCCGTCTTGGCGTGGATGTCACCGGCATCGACCTGGCAGAACACATCGGCGGCACCAGCGACCCTGAAGTCAACAAGGCCGCCATCGAGATCATCTCCAAGGAATTTCCCCTGTGGCTGGGCCATGGCGCGGAAATCAGCGAGGAAGCCGACGGTCGCCTTAAAGTCACCGCCGGTGAACAGAGCGTTATCGTGGACAAGGTGTTCGCCAGCATGGGACGGCGCCCCAACCTGGATAACCTGGGCCTTGAAAATCTTGGTATCGAACTGGATGCACGCGGTATTCCCCAATACAACCCCAACACCATGCAAATCGGGGATCACCCGCTGTTCCTCGCCGGCGACATCAATGCTGACCGCCCCATTCTTCACGAGGCGGGGGACGAAGGAAAGATAGCAGGTTACAACGCCGCCCATGATGAAATCGTAGCCTTCAGGCGCAAGACACCCCTGGCCATCGTATTCAGCGACCCCAACATCATCAGCGTGGGCACCCGTTTTGCCGACCTGGCACCGGATACTTTCAAGGTGGGTGAGATGAAGATCGCTCCCGTGGGTCGCGCCCTGATCATGGGCAAGAACCGTGGCACCATCCGGGTCTATGCCGACAGCAAGAGCGGTAAACTGCTGGGTGCCGAAATGGTTGCTCCCCGGGGTGAAAACCTCGCACATCTGCTGGCCTGGTGCATACAACAGGAACTGACCGTGGGCGAACTGATCCGGATGCCTTTCTACCATCCGGTGATGGAGGAAGCTCTGCAGGCCGCACTGACTTCGCTTTATCATCAGGTGGAAGCCAAGAATCCCGGCCCTATTGCCGAACTGAGAACCCTGGACCAATAGCCAGAATATAGATTAATTGTAACTACTCACCCCTAAGATGAGTACAAGCCTGCCTCCATGGATCTACAATCGCTTTTTCATGTCTGTAGAGGCTTGACATCATAGTACGCCGAGTCTATGCTATTGACCCAACACA